>SBGC01000116.1 GCA_006226985.1 Bacillota bacterium
TGAAATTTATGCATATGCTGCAAATGACATTTTTGCGAATCAACTCCCTCTTTCATTTAACTCTTATGCAGAATTTATCTATTCATGCTATATGAGTGGTCGAGGAAACTACATGATGATTGGACTTATTAAAGAAGGCAAACTTGAATTGTTTAAAGGAAATCTCGATGATCCTCATAACTTCGTCATTGATCATCACACAACGATTATCACCATTTGTAAATAACAAGGAAAAAGGGCAATAAAGCGAATTGCCCTTTATTATTTTTATAGAAATACTTCGAAAAATAGTGATATAATAAAAATGCGAGCACGATAGAAGGTGAATAAGTCATGGAGATTATACGCGTATCAAACCTAACAAAAAAGTTTACAATTTATGAAAAAGAACCTGGATTAAAAGGTGTTTTTAAGAGTTTCTTTAATGCGAAGAAAATCATAAAAACTGCAGTAGATGATGTCTCATTTTCTATAAATGAAGGTGAAATCCTAGGTTACATAGGACCTAATGGTGCAGGAAAATCAACAACGATTAAAGTGCTTACAGGTATCCTAACTCCAACCAGTGGTGAAGTGATTGTTGATGGATTAATTCCTTATCAGAAAAGAACGCAAAACGCTAAAAAGATTGGCGTTGTTTTTGGACAACGCACACAACTTTGGTGGGATCTACCTTTAAATGAATCATTTACAGTTCTAAAGGAAATCTATCAAGTAACTGATGAAGATTTTAAAGAAAGAATGACATATTTTGATGAATTATTTGGTTTAAGCGAATTCATTAAACAACCTGTAAGACAACTCTCATTGGGACAAAGAATGAAAGCTGATATCGTCGCATCCCTTCTACATAATCCTAAGATTCTATATCTTGATGAGCCTACCATTGGACTTGATGTGATTGCTAAAGAAAGTATTCGAAAGACTATCAAAGAAATCAATCAAAAATATAACACAACAGTCATCTTAACAACCCATGATTTATCAGATATCGAGGAGTTATGTAATCGTATCTTATTGATTGATAAAGGTAAGATTATCTATGATGGTAACTTAAGCCATATCAAAGAAACATATGGTTCAAAGAAATTGATTACATTTACGTTTAAATCGCCTGATGAAGCGATAAAAATTGATGTCAAAAAGTTTAAAGCCATTGATAAAGATTTGACAATTAACGTTGAAGATTATAAAGTGAATATCATTTTTAACAAGCAAAAAATTCAAATTAAAGATATTACGTATCATGTATTAAATCAAGCTGATGTATTAGATATCGATATTTCAGATGATCAACTTGAAAATATCATTAAGGCGATTTATAAGCACGGTGTATCATGAAAAAAGCACTTAAGAAATACATACCTTTTTTTAGAGCAAACATCATGCAAATGTTTATTTATCGAGGAACCGTATGGTTATGGTTACTCGTCGATGTTTTTCAATTTACAATGATGATTTTTTTATGGAAATCCGTATATCAATATCAAGATGCTATCAACGGATTTACATTTAATGAAATGCTTATTTATTTCTTGTTAACGAATGTATTTATGATTTTTACAGAAGTCGAAGCAGTCTTTGCAATTTCAGAAGAAATCAGAGAAGGTCGTATTTCCTTATATTTGATAAAGCCGATTTCTTATAAAAGAAGATTATTTTTCGAATTACTCGGTAGAGTCATTGGACTACTTATTTTACTCCTTCCGATTGTCACAATTTTTGGTACTGTTTTAACGTTTATTTTTGATATTGCTTGGACAATTTCAATACTTGAAGTCGTCATGGCTATTCTCTTTGTTCCGCTCATTTTTACGCTCATGTTTGAAGTATCATTTTTGTTTGGTACGATAGCCATTTATACAACCAATGTTTTTGGTGTTGTCATCTTTCTTAGTGTACTCGTTAGAATTGTCTCGGGACAACTTGTACCACTGGCTTTATATCCTCAAGCTCTCTTAAATATAATTCGTTACATGCCATTTCAATTTATTAGTTATCCGACTCTCCTTATGTTAAATAAATTAGATATATCATTAGCACTTCAAGGACTCCTTATTTTAGTGTTATGGATTATTGGCTTAAAAATACTGAACCATGTTGTCTTCAAGTTTAGCATGAAGAAAATGGTTGTTTTTGGAGGATAGTATGAAATACTTTAAAATATACGCTATTTTCTTTAAACAGTATTTAAAAGGATTGATGGAGTATCGTGTTGATTTTCTCATTGGTATGTTTGCATTTATGCTCACACAAGGTGCAGGACTCTTATTTCTTTATATCATCTTTCAAAATATTAATGCTCTTGCTGGTTTTTCTATTGATGCTATTTTGTTAATGTATGGAATTGGTTTAATTCCTAAAGGTATTGATCACTTGTTCTTTGATAATTTATGGTTATTACCTCAAAGAGTTAGACAAGGTCAAGTTGATCGTTACCTATTAAGACCTATTTCCCCACTTTATGTTTTCTTAGTTGAACGGTTTCAACCAGATGCATTTGGCGAAATACTCCTTGGTTTTGGACTTGTAATCACAACTATGATACGTATGGGTTCAAGTATTATTTGGTATGAAGTATTAGCTGTGACATCATTTGCATTTATTGGAATATTTATTTTTACATCCCTAAAACTTTTAACATCATCAACCTCTTTTTGGTTAAAAAATTCTTACCCACTGATACAAATAACCTATAACTTATCTGATTTCACGAAGTATCCTATCTTGATTTATCCTAAAGTGATTCAACTACTTATGACCTTTGTGATTCCGTTTGCACTTATATCATACTACCCAACCATCTATCTTTTAGGTAGGATTAGTTATCTCGAAGTACTTCTTTACTTAATACTTGTTACATCCGTGTTATCCTTTCTTGCTCTTAACGTATGGAAAAAGGGTTTAGCACATTACGAATCAACAGGATCATAAGTTTATATAACGTATATAAAAGTGGGTATCAAGAGACTTGACATCCACTTTAATTTTAAATAAAATGCTTAATGGAGGCGATTATATGAAAAAACAACAGTTTAAAACAGAATCACAAAAACTTTTATATTTAATGACCCACTCAATTTACACACAAAAAGAAATCTTTTTAAGAGAGCTTATATCAAATGCGAGTGATGCGATTGATAAAAGACATTTTTTAAGCTTAACCGATAGCCGTGTTCCTCAAGATACATATGAAATTTGGCTTGAACCAAATAAAAAAGAAAATATTCTCGTCATTAAAGATAACGGGATTGGATTTACTGAAGAGGAACTCGTTGAAAACCTAGGAACGATTGCTCAAAGTGGATCAAAAGCATTTATGGAAAAACTAGAAAACAAAGATATCGATATCATTGGTCAATTTGGTGTAGGCTTCTATAGCGCATTCATGGTAGCAAAAGAAGTTGTCGTCGAAACGAGATCTCCTTATGCAGATAAAGGTTATTTATGGAAATCACAAGGTGAAGATTCATATACCATCGATGAGATTGATAAACAAGATATCGGAACGAAAATCACGCTCTATTTAAGAGATGATGAAAAAGATGAAGAAAATGAAGAAATATT
>SBGC01000136.1 GCA_006226985.1 Bacillota bacterium
GTATCTCCTAAATATTTCTGATAGAACTCAACAGGTTTTAAATCTTTTTCGATATGATATTCATCATTTGACACATATTCAAAGTCGAATTCTTTAGGTGGGACACCAAAGTTAGTGGATAAGAATGTATAAAGTTCATCCAGTGTCTTTTCTTTCAGCTCAGCAATATCTTTTGTTTGATTTGATGCTTTTAGTCTTCTAGCGTTTGCTGCATACTGACGCAGTTTAATATTGATTAAACGGTTCATAAATGCAGTTTGACTCGATGATGATGTTTCAACCATGTATTCTTTTGGTACAACACCATATTTTTCTATAAGACTAACGAACATATCCCATTGACCACCATCTTGAATGCCTGTTTTTAAAAGATGCTGTAATGTGCGATCATCTTGGTCAACGTCTAAGAAATCATCCATAGCTTCAATGAAATAATTAATCTTTTCAAGCTTATCATAAAATGCTGTGTAATTTTGTGAGAATTCAAAGTCTTTTAAATTGTACTTTTTCGCAATGATTTCTCGTAAAACATTAAGTCCAGCAAAAATCCAACATCTGCCACTTTGTTTTTGTGCTGTTACAGGTAATGTTTTAATTTCATGTGAAAAGCGAAATTGATTCATCGGTTTTTGTTCTTGTTTGTCAAATAAGTTTTGTAACTCATTTTTCATCAGTACACGACTTAACGCTTTTTGAACAGGTTTTTGTTCAAACTTCACTTCAAAGTGATTGAGTCTTTTTAATGTTAATTCTTTCATATTTTTCCCCTTTTTAAATCATTTATACGCGTAACAAACGATCATCTTTAAATGACTCTACAATCGCATAATCATTGTCTTTTACAATAACTAAGCTTGTATTGACATAATGGATAATGTTTGAAACTCTTTGTGGTGGTACTGCAATGAGTAATTGAATGGATAGACTATTGTAGAATTTCATCATCGCATCAATTCTTGATTCGTCCATGTTGTTAAATGCTTCGTCAAATAAAACGATACAACCAGAGTCTATTCTTCTATTTTTGGTTAAGAGTTGTTGGAAGGATGCTGCAATAACAATGTAGAATGGAACTTGTGTTTCTCCACCACTCTTTTCCTTTGATACTTTCGAGAAGTAAGACTTATTACCATTTTTATTGGTCACTTCAATATCGTATGACATGTAGTTTCTATAGTCTAAGAACTTATAAGTGAGTTGATCATATTCTGGATCGTTTGATGCAATCTTTTCAAATAATTCCATTAAGATAGCTTCATTTTTCTTTGTCAATCCTTCGGTGAAAAGTGTGTGTTTGTGAATCGCTTCATTACTCATAATGATTTCATAATAAAGTTTATAATCGGGATCATCAGATGCTTTATAAATCAGTTGATATGCATCAGATCCGAAAGTCTTATCTTGGAGTGCAAAATTAAGTTCTGCGATTTGTTGTTGCGCATTTTCGATACTAGCTCTTAGTTTACCAACAAACTCTTCTTTAAAACCAATTTCTGAGTTTCTACGAAGTTCAGTTGCTTCATGTTCATAACGAATTAAGTTATTATTTCTGATCATTGAAGCTTCTTGATCATATAAATATAACTGCTCAAATGATGGAGCTGCACCAAAGTGATATGTTTGAATATAGAGCTTCATTTGATTGATTAAATCTGCTTCACTCCGTGTAATTTGGTTGCCAAGTGATACATTAGAATCAGCAAGATATTTTGATATTGCATCATGATCTTGTTTGAATTTTTGTTTCATGGCATAAAATTGAGTATTTGCTAAACTGAGTTTATCAGGTTGACGTTGTGAAAGTTCTTTTTGAGCTTTCATGAAATCAACAAGTTTTGACGAAACTTCATCGATTAAATCTAATAAGCGTTGACGCTCATCACGATTGGTTGCAATCTCTCCGACTAAACGATCTGACTCAAGACGTAATTCTTTTCTAATAACTTTCGCTTTTTCGATTTGTTGATCAAGTTTTATAATATTTTTGTCTGTACCTAAATTTCTTATTTGCTCTTCGATTTGTGTATATTCTCTTCGTGTTTGTTTGATTAAATCAAAATAACGCATATGACCTTGATGAACAAGTTGATTAGCTTTCGATTGTGAGAGTAAGCGAATAATTTTATTATTCTTTTCAGTTAAATCATATAACTTATCCATTTTCTGTTCAAGAAGTGTTAAATTCTTTGTTTCTAAATCGGTTTGCATGGTTGTTGCTGCTTGACCAATGTATGGTATTTCATAGGTTCTTGGATTAATTTGACGAGCAGTATGATTAGAATATGTCATACATGTTGCAGTGATTGCACGATTATAGTTTTTTAAATCTTGAACATTGTCGACACAGTATGTACCAGACATGAGCATGTTGATATAAAATTTCGCATAAGGATGATCGGTTGAAATTTTTTCAGCGAGTGTTCCAGGCGTTGGTTTTTCAAATGTACCAAGCTTTTGTGTGTTGACAAGGCCTACACCATAGATCTTTTGTTCAAATTTGACACGATCATAAATTTCAAGAGCATCATTAAAATATGTTGGATCAACAATGATATCAAACCGTTGACCACCAAGATAGCCTTCACATGCATTTCGCCATGCTTCATCAGATACTTCGATGAGTTCACAAAGAGGTCTTACACGAATTTCTTTTTGATAATGTTCTGATAAACCTTCATTAAGTGCTTTAATTAAATTTTCAACATAAAAAGGATATGTTTTTACATGACGTTTAAGTTGTGATAACCGTTGTTGAGATAATCTGATTTCTTCTGATAATGTTTGTTTTTCTGTTTCAGTCTTATCTTTTTCATTATAATATGCTTGATAATACGCTTGAACTTCAGTAGAAAGATTCGATAAATGATTTGTTATTTCAGAAGCATTTAATCCATCTTCATTCGTTTGATAATAGCTCACAAACGATTTCATCGTCTGATTTGGAATGATATTGGTTAATTCCTTAATAACGTCAAATTCACGCTTTAATTGCTCTCTGAGCTCTGATAAGGCTTGTTTTTGTGTTTCATACTCGGATGCTTTTTTCTCTAAAGCATCTTGGTACTGTTGAAGTGTACGTGATAAGTCGTTATCATTCTTAGCGCGTTCAAGCTGAATAATGGCACGTTCATTATCTTCAATTTGCTCATCTACTTGTGATTTTGCATCACGAAGATAATCGAGTCGTTTTTCGATTTGTGTAATTTTTTCTTGATTTTCTTTAATAAAGGCTTCTCTTTTTTCAATCCAATTAAGTTGGTCAATGAGCTTATTGACTTCGAGTTGTTCTTTATTTAATGTAATGTCCTCGCCTGTTTGGCCAATTAAATCCAGTTTTTCGAGCTTTTCTTTATCACGCTTAATTTGTTGTTCAACCTTTTTTAACTGCGCGACATTGTTTTTTAGAGATTGAATATCGATAGGATCGTCATCAAGTAAAAATTCAAAAACGAATGCCTGAAGATCGATTGATCTAAATGCTAAAGCTTTTGGTAATATTTTTGCATATTTTGTCGCATCCATACCAAAAAAGCGAGCGAGTGC
>SBGC01000015.1 GCA_006226985.1 Bacillota bacterium
TAGACACTATTATCTAATGTTTGATCTTCGTTATTTTCACCGACAAAGAAACGTTTTATCACATCATCATAATAGGATGCGTAATTTAAATATTTATATGTTAATGTACTAATTTTATTTTCGTATTGTGGATAAATGTCTTTTGTATCTCCTAAAAGACCATAATCAAATGGTGTATGAGGCATCATCATAATCGGGAATAACATATACGGTTGATTTTGGTCTCTAAGTGAGGATCCAATGTCATATACCATATCTGCTAAATGATAATCTGAGATCCAAGGACTTATATGATAAAATTCATTTTCTGTGTCATACATATAGCCTTCTTTAACATCATAACCATCTTCAATAAAATCTTCTAATGCATAAAACTTATCAAACTCAAATAAATGAGGATAGACATTATCGCGGTTATAAAATGTCTTTAAATCACCGTGAATCGCTTCAGTATAAAAATCTAATTCATTAAAATATTTGGGAATGGAAGGAAAATCGTAATTAATTCTTTCATAATCCCAGTAAAGTGTCCGATCTCCCATTGGATATAACCCTGTTAACATGGCAAGCTCACCATCAGATGATACACCCATGCCAACATTGTTATAGAAGTTATGAAAGACGAAACTTTCTTCCATAAGTTGATCTAAAAAAGGAAATTTTTCTTTCGTATATTCATTTTGTAGTAGAAAATAATTAAATGATTCCATATGAACTAAAACAAGGTTTCTACCTGCTAAAATCCCGTGAAGTGAATCACCTTGTGCAATCGTTGGATCGATATACAGTGAATCAACAGCTTGATCCAACACTAAGCGATTGCTATAGGTGTTACCATCAAAGAAATTGACGTAGGTATCTTGGTTTTTATTATAGACCTGATAAACTTCTGCCATTTCTTCTTCAGTATCCAGATGCAAGAACTCATCAAAATTTAACTCAAAAGGTTCACCAAAAAATTCACCGATATAATAAGGATATACACCTAAGTTTTGAATCGCGAATGTAGATCTAACAGCGTTTAGTGGAAGTGTTTTTCTAAAGGATGTATAGTAAGTAAATACCGATCCATAAACCATTAAAACAACAAACAAAAATCCTGAAAAATAACGTTTATATCGAAGTGCAAACACATACGATTTTAACTCTGTTTTATTCGATTTTATAAAGAGAATTAAGAGAACTATAAACGGTATAAAGACGACAATTCTGTAATATGTAACAAGTTCTGCAAGTGCGTTCAGTGCTGTACCAAATGCGAATCCTTGTGCTGGATTTCTAAAAATGGTGCTCGCTGACATCGAGAATGCTGTACCAAAAAAGAGATTAAATACACCCATCGCGAACACAAAGAAGTTTAAAACAAGTGTCGCATACATTAAAGCTTTTAACCTTGATTTCCCATTTGAAAATATTAATGCTATAACTAAATAGATAAAAAACAGGACCGATAAATTACCAAAAAAAGCATTAACCTCACCAATAAATGTATGTCTAAAAGGTGCGATGTATCGGTTAAGCTCTTGGATTGTTAGCCAGTATGTATTAATGATATTTAAGAAGAAAAAGAGTAAAACGTAGATTAGATAATATCTTCTTGTTTCATTAGAGACCATGAATTCACGTCCTTATAAATGCTAATTTATATTATACATGAAATTTGTGAAGATGAATCTTGGAAGCATAGATTGTGTGAACAAAAAGATAAAGAAGATGCATGAAAAAAAGACATTACCTTGGGCAATGTCTTTTATTGAATGAACTATTCATCGAATAATGATTCAGCTGTAATAACTTCGCTTTCTTCATCATCGATTTCTTCAGGTGCTAAATCAACTGCTTCAATCACCTTTTTTGTTTGTTCGACTTGGATGGTTTCTTGAACAAATTGATGTTCCTCATTTAAGATTTCATCCTCTTCTTCTTGACGTGGAACAAGCGCGATTGTTGATACTTTATGGTCTGGGCGAAGTCTAATAATTCTGACTCCTTGAGTTGCTCTCTTGGTTTGAGAGATTTGATCAACGTGTGTACGAATGACGACACCTTTATCTGAAACAACGATTAAATCTTCTTCATTAGATACGGTTCTAAGTGTTGATAAACGTCCGTTCTTTTCAGTAACGTTAACGGTTTTAACACCTTTCCCACCACGAATTTGACAGCGATACTCATCAACGATTGTTCGCTTACCAAAGCCTTTTTCCGTAATAACTAAAATATCTTGTTCATTGTTATCAACAATGGCAACCCCAACAACTTCATCTTTGTCAGAAATCATCATACCTCTTACACCAGATGCTGTACGACCCATCGATCTGACATCAGATTCTTTAAAGCGAATGGCTTTACCATTAGACGCTCCTAGGATAATATGTTTTTCGCCATTGGTGAGTGTAACGTTTAAGAGTTCATCATCTTCTCTTAAGTTAATCGCAATAATACCATTGGTGCGAATATTTTGGTAATCACTAATCGGTGTGCGTTTGACAACACCTTTCTTTGTAACAAACGTTAAGTACTCATCGTTTGCTTCAAAGTTTTTGACATTTGTAAAACTAGCAAGTGTTTCATCTTTATCAAACTGTAATAGATTGACAATAGGTAATCCTTTTGATTGTCTTGAACCTTCAGGAATTTGATATCCTTTGATCTTATAGACTCGACCTTTATTTGTGAAGAATAAATGATAGTCATGTGTGGATGTCATTAAGATGTGTTCAACATAATCATCTTCATGAACTTTAATACCTGACATACCAACACCACCACGATTTTGTGTTTTATAATGATCGACTTTCATGCGTTTGATGTATCCATTATTTGTAACGGTAATGATGACATCTTCAACAGGAATTAAATCTTCATTTTCAATACTTAAATCTTCATGAAGGTTAATCTCTGAAAGTCTTGGTTCGTTGTATTGTGTTTTAATATCAGATAGTTCATTTTTAATAATGTCCATCTTTCGTTCATGGCTTGCGATGATTTCTTTATAGTCTTTAATCTTAACAGCTAAGTCAGCAGCTTCTGATTCAATCTTTTCAATTTCAAGACCAGTTAAACGCTGGAGACGCATATCTAGGATAGCGCGTGCTTGAATGTCTGTTAACTTGTAATTAAAGATTAAAGCTTCTTTTGCTTCATCGCCAGTCTTCGCAGCTTTGATGATTTCGATCGCATGGTCGATATCATGAAGTGCAACAAGTAGACCTTCTAAAATATGTTCTCTTGCTTCTGCTTTTTCAAGATCATAAACGGTTCTTCTTTGAACAACTTCGACTTGGTGTTCAACATAATATTTAATCATGTCTTTTAAAGTAACCATTTGTGGTTGACCTTTAACAAGTGCAATCATGTTAATACCAAATGATTGTTGAAGTTGTGTGAATTTATAGAGATTATTTAACATGACATGTGGATTGACATCACGTTTCAGTTCAATCACGATACGCATACCTTTACGATTAGATTCATCGCGTAAATCGGTAATGCCTTCAACGATTTTTTCTTTTGCAATTTCAGCAATTCTTTCAATGAG
>SBGC01000114.1 GCA_006226985.1 Bacillota bacterium
AAACATTACTGTTTCGGAAACAGAAACTACATATTCATTCACTATGGAATCGATATTGATGTTTGATATGAATTTTGAAATACTCATGCAATTTGGCTTCTTAACCAATGAAGCACCAGTGACGATTGAAATTTCAAGTTTAACAATCTATCGACAAGAATAACACGAATTATTTATGACACGGGGAGGAGTTTTCTCCTCCCCAATCTTTTTAAGGAGAATACGAAATGACTTTAGCTAAAGCAAATCAATATGTTGAACAAAACAAACATAAGGTCAATCCAATGTATCGTTTAAAGTTTCATGCAATGCCAGAATATGGCTGGATGAATGATCCTAATGGGCTTGTTTTTTATCGTGGTGAATATCATGTTTTTTACCAACATCATCCCTATGACTCTGTTTGGGGTCCGATGCATTGGGGACATATGTCATCGAAGGATTTAGTGTCATTTCGTTATCTACCGATTGCTCTTGCACCTGATCAAGAAGATGAGACAGGTTGTTTTTCGGGTGGTGCAATTGTTGATCAAAAAGATCCTAATCAACTCCATGTGTTTTATACAAAACACTATGATAAACATGGAACCATTATCGAAAAACAAGGTTTAGCAACAACTCAAGATGGTATCCACTTTATTAAAGATCAAAAACCGATTATTGATGAAGCTTTAATTTATCCTCATGGTTCGATAAAAGATACTAGAGATCCTTTTCCTTTTTATGAAAATGGACATTATTATGTCATTTTAGGGTCTAAAGATCACCAAGATCAAGGAAAGTTTTTAATTTACAAATCAAAAGATTTAAAATCATTTTCGTATCATGATGAAATCGTCGATTCTATCATGAAAGATTCGATGGCAGAATGCCCAGATTTAGTCAGATTTCAAGATGACGATCTTTTCTTATTTTCGCGCATCGACTTCTTAAAAAATAAACATAGAAATGTCAGTGAATATTTTATCGGTCACTTTGATATAGAAAACAAAAGTTATGATTATACATATCATGGCTTAATTGATTCAGGACATCATTTTTATGCTCCTCAAACGTTAAGAGATGATAAAAATCGTGTCATTATGATCGCATGGATGGAAATGTGGGGAGATCACTATGTTACCCATATATTAGAACACGGTTGGCAAGGAGCTCTAACATTCCCTCGAGAACTTAAACTTATTAACAAACACTTATATCAGTATCCCATTGAAGACATAAAGAATTACCGACAAACGCCGATTAATTTAGTGAATGAAATGGTTGTAGAAAAATGTTTTGATTTAGAAATTGAAACAATGAGTGAACCATTTTCATTACGCTTTTCACATCCAAAGGATTTAAATAATTACTTAGATATTGGTTATGAACATAAGAAATTTTACATCGAGGGACACAAACTCCATGTGAATCCACTCGAGAGGAAAGTTTCAAAAAATCAGTTTAATACGATAAAACTTAGAATATTAGTCGATTTATCTTCTATTGAAATTTTTATAAATGATGGTATTGAAGCATTTACATCGAGAATATACATGGAAAGTGATACGTATAAAATAGTTATGACTCATAAGATCGAAGGCCAATTATATCCTCTAAAGATTGAAGGTGAGATTTCACATGAATAAAAAAATACTCATATTTTTATTAATCTTGTTCCTTGTTTCGTGTAAAGTTGAACAGGAAGAAGTAGAACTTGCTGAAAAAGGCTCAATTGATCAAGGAGGTATTACATTATTCCCTAAATCAAAAGATGGTTACATCGGAGATCCCATGCCTTTCTATGATCAAGGAATGATGAATATGTTTTATTTACTTGATGAAAGAGGTGGAACGATTGGTTTTCATCCGTTTGCCTTATTACAAACGAATAATTATTTGACATGGATAGACCATGGAACTGTCATTCCTTATGTGAACAGTATTTCATCACAAGATTTAGCTTTAGGTACAGGATCTGTTATTAAAGATAAAAATGGTTTATATCATGCCTACTATACAGGACATAATAGTCGTGGTGAAATGCCTTATTTTGAAAAAATTCAACATGCAACATCGACTGATTTGGTTAATTGGACAAAACATCCAAATGATGGCTTTTTTGGTGGTGTTAACGATTTTCGAGATCCTTATGTTTATTATGATAGTTCATCTGATGAATATTGGATGCTTATTACAACAAGAGATTATCAAGGTGGTGTGATCAAGCGATATACATCGAAAAACTTAGTTACATGGGCAAATGCTGGCGTTTTCTATCGAAATCCAGAAGGTAATTATAACATGGAGTGTCCGACACTTATTTATGTCAATGGATATTACTATTTATCATTTTCTGCTCAAGGTAATACCAATGAACGCATTGTTCATTATCGTTACACCGATGATTTATCCAAAGGATTTACCATTCCCGATCAAGATTACTTTGATGGGTGGGGTTTCTATGCCGGAAGAATTGAAAAACATGATGATCGCCTTATTTTAGCAGGTTGGGTTGCTACAAAAACACTCGATCGCGATTTTGGTACTTACATGTGGGGTGGACATCTTGTCACCCATGAATTAATTCAAGCAGAAGATGGAACACTAAAGCCAAAACTTCTAACATTTATTGATGAAAAACTATCACATGAAGTGAAATATGAAGTTATCGATACAAATGCATCCGTTTTAGATAATACATACAAAATGAACAAAAATCAAGGTTATGGCTATGTATTATTTGATGAATTATTGGATAGACCGACAAAACTTACATATAAGGTTGATATAACAGATACAGATAATTTTGGAATGACTTTCAATGCTTTTGATTCATTTTTTGGGAATCTAAATGTATATTTTGATATTGAAAATCAAAGGATTGAATTTTATCGTGTTAAAGCTAATTTGATCAAACAGTCAGAATCAGAAATAATCATTCCCTTTACATTTGATTTATCTAATGAACTAGACATTAAAGTCATTACTGAAGGTAGTGTGATTGTTGTTTATATTAATGAACAAATTGCAATTACTTCTAGAGCATATGATATGGCAAATAGTTCTTTTGGATTCTTTACTTTGGGATCTCAAGTTACGATTTCAGATATTCATTTTTACGAATAGAGGAAACATATGAAAAAAGGAATATTTTTCGTGTTATTCATCGCTTTTTTACTCATGATATCAGGATGTCAGGTAAAACAAGATCCACATGAAATCTTGAACCCAAGTTTTGAAAGTGGTATGGATGGATGGAGTACTTCACATGAATCTATGGACCTCATTTCATCTGATGTGACATATGATGGTAGTAGGAAATACATGAAAGAAGGACAATCATTTTTATCAACAAAAGAGACTAGTGAACATATCACCATATCATCATCTGTATTTAAAGTCGGTGGGACAGGAAAAATTACTTTTCTCATAAGTGGTCCTACATCAAGTCATGCAAATGTCTCATTAATGAATTATCAAACGGATGAAGTTTTATTATCAGCTACCAATCATTTGTATGATGGTATTGTTTTTACGGATAATTTTATACG
>SBGC01000004.1 GCA_006226985.1 Bacillota bacterium
GGTATCGAAATTACTGAATCGAAAGTACGTAGAGAACGCATGGGACATATCGAGCTCGAAGCTCCTGTTGTTCATACATGGTATTTAAAAAACTCTCCTTCACGCTTAGCTATCCTTTTAGGAATTAAAGCGAAAGCATTAGAAGAAGTTGTTTATCATGCATCGTATATCGTGACTGATCCAGGTACTGCACCACTGACCAAAAAGCAAATTTTATCTGAACAAGATTTCTCTGCATTATCAGAAGAATATTACAATCGCTTTACAGCCTTAACAGGTGCAGAAGCTGTTAAAAAGTTATTACAAGAACTTGACTTAGAAAAAGAAGTGAAGTCTCTTCGTAGAAAGCTAAAAACATCTTCTAAACAAAAAAGAGATCGTATTATCAAACGTCTTGAAGTTGTTGAAGCTTTCAACAATTCAGATAACAAACCTGAGTGGATGGTTATGGATGTTATTCCAGTCATTCCACCAGACCTTCGTCCGATGGTTGCACTTGATGGTGGTAGATTTGCGACAACAGACTTAAATGACTTATATCGTCGTATTCTTAACCGTAACAATCGTTTGAAGAAACAAAAAGAACAAATGGCACCACGTTTAATTACGAAGAATGAAAAGCGTATGCTTCAAGAAGCGGTTGATGCATTATTTGATAATGCGAAACGCGGAAAGAAAGCTGCTGTTGAAAGAAATAGACACTTAAAATCGTTATCAGATATGTTACGTGGTAAACAAGGTCGTTTCCGTCAAAATCTCCTTGGTAAGCGTGTTGACTATTCAGGTCGTTCAGTTATTATCGTTGGACCAGACCTTGAAATGTATCAATGTGGTATTCCTAGAGAAATGGCAATCATTTTGTTCAAGCCATTCGTTTTAAGAGAACTACAAAAATTAACTGGTAATGATGCAAATTCCAAGAAAAATGCGAATAGTAAATACGAAAAAATGGATGATGATGTTTGGGCAGCTTTAGAAAAAGTTGTTAAAGAACATCCTGTCTTATTAAACCGTGCTCCAACACTCCATAGACTTGGTATTCAAGCATTTGAACCAAAACTTATTGATGGTAAAGCGATTCGTCTTCACCCACTCGTTACGCCTGCGTTTAACGCTGACTTTGACGGTGACCAAATGGCTGTTCACGTTCCACTATCGAATGAAGCACAAGCTGAAGCAAGATTATTAATGCTTGCATCAAATAACATTCTGAACCCTAAAGATGGTAAACCAGTTGTTACACCATCACAAGATATGGTCTTAGGTAATTATTACTTAACCATTGAAGAAAAATTAGGTAGAGATTTTACAGGTTATCGTGCAAACATTCGTAAAGAAGAACATGATCACAAACATCGTAATGAAGGACATTTCTTCTATGATTTTGATGAAGCTTATCTTGCATATGAACATGATGAAATTGGTCTTCACACACGTATTATCATTGATCCAAGAAGTATTACACAGTTCTTTACAGAAGAACAAAAATCACTTTATCTTGTTACAACACTTGGTAAACTTATCTTCAATAGAATCTTACCTCCAAGTTTCCCATATTTAAATGAACCTACAGATGAAAACCTTCACGGTACAACACCGATGAAGTACTTCATCAAAAAAGGTACAAATCCAAAGGATGCATTAGAATTAATGCCTATTCCTTCACCATTCCCTAAAAAATTCTTATCAAAGATCATCGCAAGAATCTTCAAAGATTTACAAATCTCTGAAACATCTAAGATGCTCGACAGATTAAAAGATTTAGGATTTAAGTATTCGACAGTTGCAGGTATTACAGTATCTTTCGCAGACATTAATGTATACTCGAAGAAACAAGAAAGAATTGAACAAGCAAACCAAGCAATTGAAGAAATTACTTCATGGTTTGAAGATGGTTTATTAACTGATGCTGAACGTCGTGATTTAGTCATTAAACAATGGCAAGAAGCACGTACTGATATCCAAACTGGACTTATGAAAGAGTTCGACAAGGATAATAATATTTATATGATGTCTGACTCTGGTGCCCGTGGTAATGCATCGAACTTTGCTCAGCTTGCTGGTATGCGCGGTCTGATGAATAACCCTAAAGGTGATATCATTGAAGTCCCTGTTCAAGCATCATTTAGAGAAGGCTTAACCGTTTCTGAATTCTTTATCTCCACTCATGGTGCGAGAAAAGGTTCAACCGATACAGCCTTAAAGACAGCTGAATCAGGTTATTTAACACGTCGTTTAGTTGACGTTTCACAAGATGTCATCGTTGTTGATGAAGATTGTGGTACTGAACGTGGTGTCATGATGAGAACCATTGAAGAAGATGGTAAAGATATCGTTCCATTATATGATCGTATCGTCGGTCGTTATGCATCTAAAGATGTCTTGCATCCAAAATCAAAACAAGCACTTGTTAGACGCAATGAGCTCATTACTGAAGAAACAGCTCAAACGATTATTAATGCAGAGATTGAAGGCGTTGAAATTCGTTCAAACTTAACATGTAACTCCGAAAACGGCGTTTGTGCGAAGTGCTATGGTAGAAACCTAGCAACCAACACACGCGTTGAAGTCGGTGAAGCAGTTGGGGTTGTTGCTGCTCAATCCATTGGTGAACCAGGTACCCAGTTAACGATGAGAACATTCCATACTGGTGGGGTTGCTTCTGCATCCGATATTACACAAGGTCTTCCACGTATTCAAGAACTTTTTGAAGCACGTAATCCAAAAGGAAAAGCAGTGATCAGTGAAGTTGATGGTAAGGTTAAATCTATTGATCGTCAACGTGGTGGTATTTCTGTTATTACGATTACAGATGCAGCTGACAAAGAATTTAAATACACCATTGATCCTAACGTTGAAGCTTTAGTACGTAAAGGTGCATCGGTCAAAGCTGGTCAAAAACTTACACCAGGTTCGATTAATCCAAAAGAATTACTTCGTGTTGTATCAGCAGAAGCTGCTGAATTATACATCCTAGAAGAAGTTCAAAAGGTTTATCGTGCGCAAGGTGTTGAAATTAGCGACAAGCATATTGAATTAATTATTCGTCAAATGTTAAGACGTATTTCAGTTGTTACTGAAGGAGATACAGAATTATTACCAGGTACTGAAGTCTCTGTTTCTGAATTTAAACGTGAAAACAAAAAAGCGTTTAAAGACTTTAAACGTCCTGCAGTTGGTAGACCTATTTTACTAGGTATTACAAGAGCTTCTTTAAGAAGCGATTCATTCCTATCAGCAGCATCATTCCAAGAAACAACACGTATCTTAACAGATGCAGCTATTAAAGGTAAGACAGATGAACTCCACGGCTTGAAGGAAAATGTCATTATTGGTGGACTCATCCCAGCTGGTACAGGTATTTTAAGAGAATCTCATTTCGCTTATGATAAATCAAACACTTATAGCGAAGAAGAAGAACTCGATTATTAATGATTAAACAAAAGATCCCCAAAAGGATCTTTTTTTTACTTTAAATGAACGTTTATTCAATGATAAAATATTCATCATAACCTTCTTTTT
>SBGC01000188.1 GCA_006226985.1 Bacillota bacterium
GAGTTTGCTAAAGGACATTCTTTACCAGAATTAAAAAGACCAAAGTTTTTAGCAATCGTATCTTCGCATACACTCGCTCTTCATCTTTCCAGAAGTGATTTTGGATCTCCTGATGGATTTGTCGTTGAACTTCCTGTTGCAGGAGGACATAATGCAAATCCAAGAGGAAAAGTAGTCTTAAACGATCTTGGTGAGCCTATCTATGGTGCAAGAGACGAAGTTGATTTTGAAGCTATAAAGAAAATTGGTCTACCATTTTGGTTAGCAGGTGGCTTTGGAAGTCATGAAGACTATAAGAAAGCCATTGATTTAGGAGCTAGTGGTATTCAAGTAGGTACTGCATTCGCGTTTAGTAAAGAATCAGGTATGGAGAAAAGCTTGAAAGAACGTATCATTCAAGCCGTTTTAAAAGGCTTAGGTAGAGTTAAAACTGATCCACTTGCATCTCCTACAGGATTCCCTTTTAAAGTCGTAGAAATCGAAGAAACCAACGGTATCGCAGAAACATATTTAAGTCGAAATCGCATTTGTGACTTAGGCTATTTAAGAGAAGCTTATCGTAAAGAAAATGGTAAGTTAGGATACCGCTGTCCATCAGAACCCGTTGAAGACTATGTCAAAAAAGGTGGAAAGATTGAAGATACAGTCGGTAGAAAATGTTTATGCAATGGCTTAGTATCAACATTAGGTTTAGGCCAGGTAAGAAAAAATGGTGATGTTGAGTTACCGATTGTCACAGCTGGTGATGACTTAAAGTATATAGCTAGATTTTTACAAAAGGGTAAAAAGATCTATGAAGCACTTGATGTGATTAAGACGATTTTAGGACCTTCATTTAAACCAATCATATAAAATAAAAAAAACTCATTACATTGTAATGGGTTTTTCTATATGTTCATTGATTTGTTAGCCAAAATATGCTAAAAACCACAATTTACTATCTATAGATTTACGTCTGACAAATTAGGCATGGCAGGTATTGCACCATAGTGACTAACAACATGTGCACTCACACGATGAGCGAAATGAATAACCTCTTCATCAAGTTTTAATTCCAAATCCTCTATACACATCTTTTTGTTGATGATTTGATATATAACGGCTCCAATAAACGCATCCCCTGCTCCTGTCGTGTCAACAACACTGACTTTTAGCGAAGGAACAAATAATTCAGTTGTTTTAGTATAAACTGTGGCTCCTTTAGAACCTTTTGTCAAAATAATAACTTTAACATGACCTTGAAAAAGAAACTGAATGGCTTTATTCACATCCTCTTTTTCGGTAATAAAGAAGAGTTCATCATCACTAATTTTTATCATATGAGCTTTAGGTATAAACTCTAAAATTGTTTGTCGATATTTCTTCTTATCTTTCCATAATGGAAATCTTAAATTCGGATCAAATGAGACAATCATGTGATGCTTATGTGCATACGATATGGCTTGATAATGTGCTCTCTTAACCGGTGCATCAACCAAATCAACACTACAAAAATGTAACACATCATGAGGTTGAAAAAGCGTTTCATCGATTTCATGTTCATCAAGTAATAAATCTGCTGATGGATTTCGATAAAAGGAAAAATCACGTTCACCATATTCATCAATAGAAACAAAAGCTAATGCTGTATTTGCTTGATCCGTATGCTTGATATGTGAAACATCAACGTTGACTTTATCTAATGTATCAATGAGAAAATCACCAAAAGCATCCTCACCAACTTTTGTCAACATGACACTTCTTTCTCCTAATTTCGATACACATGCACAAACATTGGCTGGTGCACCACCTGCTACACGCATGAATGAGTTAACTTCCTTTAATTTTCTTCCTTTTTCCTGTGGTATAAAATCGATGAGAAGTTCCCCGATAGCGATTAATTTTGCTTTCATATTATTCCACCACTAAATCCCAAACGCTTAAATCAAAAAGTGTTTCTTGATCACTAAACAAATAGATAGTATCGGTTGTATATGAACCATAAATTGTCGAAGTTATCGCTTGTTCTCCACCATTAATAAATACTTCAATGGAGAAACGATCGACTAAAATACGAAGAGTGATTGTTCCATCTTCATTCAATTCAACTGGTGCTTTGGTAATATTATAAAAATCACCTGGATGTCTTCCATTCATGCTATCTGTACGATCCATATAAATGTATCCATCTTTATAATAAACATGTGTACCATTACCTAATTCATCGCCAAACAAAGTGATACCACTTGTTCCTTCTTGAGGGTTAAAGGTGAGTTCAATATCTAGTATATTCCCTTGAATATTTGTATCAACTAAACCTTGAGTCGTTTCACTAAATTGTCGTAGATTCGAACGATAATTTTCAATTTCTTCAATAGGATATTGTATAAGTTGATTTTGGTCACTAAGTGAAAGCACACGTGGTATCGTCATCGCGCCTGCCCAACCTAGATGTGCAGTCATTGGTGATCGATTCCATGATTGCATCCAAGCAACCATAATTCTTCTTCCTCGAGCATCTATCGTTGTTTGTGGAGCATAAAAATCAAAGCCATAATCAATTTCTTGAATATCTTCATAAGACCATCCATCAAGCATACCTGTTTGATAGTTTAACTCACCAACTGCATAGACTGTTCCATGTGTGTTACGATGTCCTGGTATTTGCTGTGGAGACATAATTAAGACATCCTTACCGTTTAAATCAAAAATGTCTGGACATTCAAACATATAACCTAGTTTATAAATCGTATTGACACTTCCTTGAATCACAGGTCCAACATATTCCCAATCGATAAGATTCGTTGAAGAAAATAGTAATACTTGTCCAAAATTATTGATTTGTCTAGATCCTATCACTGTATAATAAGTATCTTCATGTTTAAAAATTTTAGGATCTCTAAAATCAATGGGATTTGCATAAAAGGGTAAATGAGAATCTTTAATCACAGGTAATCCATCATTAAGTAAATCAAAATAAATACCATCTTCACTTTTTGCGATTACTTGATGTTGATATCCCACCCAATTTTCTGTATATATAATATATAATTCGTTATCGACTTCAATGGCACTGCCACTAAAAGCTGCCCCGCCACCGGCATCTAAAACGATGGGTGCAACTGCAATAGGTAAATATTCCCACTTCACTAAATCATCGCTTTTCACATGTCCCCAATGCATAGGACCCCAACTGGTTGAATAGGGGTGATGTTGATAAAACAAATGATATTCATCTTGAAAATAGACAAATCCATTAGGATCGTTAATCCATCCCATTTCACCCATCACATGATATGTGTATCGTGTCTCAGGATTCATGCGATATTTATATAAATTAATATAATATTCTGCACTCATCAATAAATTATCTGTTTTAATACCAGATCTTAATAAAACATCATCCATATATAAGAAATGCTCATCTTCTGTTTGAATATTTACATCAAAGGCATCGATATTAATATATCCTGCATCATCATAATCTTTAATTTCAATATAAACATCCATCTCTAAAAAGGATTCAGCATCCCAAATAACT
>SBGC01000177.1 GCA_006226985.1 Bacillota bacterium
GTATTCGCGAAATCGTTATATACATCTTCGAAATCCCATCAGGTGTTATTGCAGACAAGTTTGGTAAGAAATTTGAACTTTTTATATGCTTTGCTTTCTATATTTTATCGTTTATTGTATTTTTCTTTTCACATGCCTTTTTAATGTTCGCACTCGGAATGGTTTTATTTGGATTAGGTGAAGCTTTTCGATCAGGCACACATAAAGCCATGATTATGTCATACATTGACTATCATCAATTAAAAGATTCAAAGACGAAAATCTATGGTCTTACAAGATCCTATAGTTTAATTGGTTCTATGATTTCTAGTTTACTTGCTGTTATCTTTGTTTTGTATTTACCTCATATCCGCTATTTATTTGTTATATCGACGATTCCTTATGTTATTGATTTATTATTAGTGATGACATATCCTAAATACTTAAATGAACGACGAGAAAATACTTTTCATTTTAAAACATTTTTAATGGATAATTATCATGGTATAAAGTATGCATTTTCTCATAAGAAAGTACGTCATGCTATCTTTAATGCATCAAGTTATCAAGCAGCATTCAAAGTCATCAAGGACTACATACAACCTATTATTATTGGTCTTTCACTCTCTTTTTCACTTTTCATCGCTTTTACAGATGATGAGCAATCTAAAATTTTCATCGGAATTGTCTATGCTATCATCTTTTTACTCTCATCATTTGCTAGTAAATACGCATATCAACTAAAAAAATTAGGCGATTCTAAAAACATTATTCGCTTCATGTGGTTGATTTCAGGTATTTCTATCTTACTTCTTGTATTATGGATACATTCCTTATGGATGATTATGCTTGTTTTTACATTACTTTACATGATGATGAATGCAAGACGCCCCATCATGGTTGAAGTTATTGGAGATGAAACAGATGCCAAACATCGTGCAACTGTTTTATCAATTGAATCACAGTCAACATCGATTTTGATTGCGATATTTGCGCCACTTGTTGGTTTAATCGCTGACTATTCTATTCCGCTTATGCTCATGATTGTAGGTTTAGTCATGTGTTTAATTTATGTTTTAGAGTGGCTTTTTGCCCAAATAGAAAGGGGTTAATCTAATGAATGTTTTAATATCTGGTTTACATGGGACTGTTGCTCCATATGTATCAGCTGTTTTCAAAAAGAATAAGCATCACGTGTTTGCTTATGACCGAGAAGTCTTAAGTATCGATAATGATCAAGAAATTACAGCATTTTTAGAAACAAATCATATTGATCTTGTCATTCATCTTGCTATGGGAAGTGTAGATTGGACAAAACGATTAGCAAGTATCACACATACGCTAGACATCGGGTTTATATATATTAGTACTGTATCTGTTTTTTCAAACAATCAGATAGGTCCTCATGATATTCATAAGGAACCTCTACCTGATGAAGATTATGGAAAATATAAGAGAGAAAGTGAACTTGTTGTTAAAGCAATGCATCCTTTAGCTAAAATTATCCGATTGGGATGGCAAATTGGTTATCAAGATGGTCAAAACCAAATGCTCTCATTCATCTATAAAGCGATGCGTGAGAATGGATTTATTTCCGCATCATCTCTCTGGTATCCTTCATGTTCGTTTTTAGAAGACTCTGCACTGGCTATTTATCACATATCCTTTATGTCTGAACCTGGGATCTATCATGTAAATAGTAATAAGAACTTATCATTTTATGATATTTGCGTGCTCTTAAGCAAAAAATTCCCGCATATCATTGTCAAAGAGAATCAGGATTTTGTCGCTGATCACCGCATGATTGATGCACGTGTTAACATTAAAACACTCTAAATATTTACATGAAATGACTATAAAAAATTGTAAAACAGAGCTAATTGCTATATAATGCAATTAAGAAGATAAGATGGAGGTAACATTTATGAAATATGGATATGGTTGGGTTTTAAAGTTTATATTAGCAGCGATTTTGATCGGTGTTGGTATTTACATGGTTTTTGCTGATGAAGTTGTTTATTTAGTGACAGGTATCGCAATTGTCATATTCTCGATATTTAGAGTAATTCCTTTAATGAAGTCATTGAATAAGGAAATACTTAGAACGATTAATTTGATTGAAATTATATTTGATACCCTTATTGGTGCAGGTATGATTTATATTGTATTATCTGAAAGAAATTTAGCTGATGGCATTTGGCGTGAAATTTACCGCTTCTCACTCGCTTTCTTCTTCTATGCAAGAGGTCTTGTATATTTCAATTCCGTGGTTTTCTTCAAAGAAAAGACAGAAATACCAAAGTTCTGGGTTCATATTGTTTCATTATCTATTGGGGCAATCATTGCATTCCAACCCAATTTTGACTATAACACTGTAGGTATTTTCTTATTATTAATTTCAATTGTTGGTGCATCATATCTTGGATATGACGGATTTGGTGGATACAAGAAATATCGTCAATACCAAAAAGAACTTAATCAAGAAAAAGAAAAAAATAAACCAAAAGAAATTGATCCTGAATCTCCTCAACCTGCAATTATTGATGAGAAAAAAGAAGATAAAAGACCTTACGTCAATTAAACAAATATAAAACACATAAAACTGCAAGTTAGGTATTTAATCTTGCAGTTTTTTTTATGAAAAAATGATATCATAATTAAGGTAAGGGAGTTTATGATATGAACACAAAAATAGTCCATGTTGCAGGCGTGATCTACGCAACCATCTTTGGTTTTACATTTATGTTTTCAAAAGTTGCTTTAGAGCATGTCAGACCGATTGGTCTTATTGCCTATCGATTTTTGATTGCTTTTATATGTCTTGAAATATTGAGACAATTTAAAGTATTTAAAATATCCATTAATAAGAGTAATTTTCTACCTCTTTTTTGGGTTGCACTCTTCCAACCTGTTTTATATTTCTTGTTTGAAACCTTTGGTATATTAAAGACTACTTCAGGTGAAGCAGGTATGATGATTGCATTAATTCCAATTTTTGTCACAATTTTAAGTGCAATCATTATGAAAGAAAAACCACGGTTAATTCAATTTCTTTTTATTATATTATCAGTGTCTGGTGTGCTCTTCATTCAAATCATGAAATCTAATAGTGGTGTATCACTTGCATTTGCAGGTTTAATGTTACTTTTAGGTGCTGTCATCTCAGCTGCTTTATTTAATATTGCTTCACGAAGTGCTTCAAAGAAAGTTAAACCCCATGAGTTAACCTATTTTATGATGTTATTTGGTTCAATTGTATTTAATATCATGTACATTACCCAACTTGCTATTGAAGATAGTATCACTCGTTATGTCACAAATTTATATCACATTGAATTACTTCTTCCTATCTTGTATTTAGGTATTGTTGCTTCCATTGGTGGATTCTTCTTAGTTAATTTTGCACTCAGTCGTGTTCCAGCTCATGTATCTTCTATTTATGCAAATCTATCAACGATTGTTGCGATTGTTGCTGGAGCTTTGATTTTAAATGAGAAACTTTATTACTACCATTTTTTAGGCGGTTTCATGATTATAACCGGTGTATATGGTACGGTTAGATTCAATCGATTACTCGATAAAAGAATTAAGTAAGAGCGCTCCATTTCAAAATGCATTGACATATTTGATATAATAAACATGTATATATAGAAAGGATGATTATGATGAATTATACAGAATATCTCAATACAAAAAATCCAACGGTCACGTTTAGTATTCGTGATTATGGCATTATACAAGTTGAACTTTTTCCAGAAGTTGCACCGAATACAGTGAATAATTTTATTCACTATGCGGCATCAAATTTCTACAAAGATTTAATTTTCCACCGCATCATTCCTGGGTTTATGATTCAAGGAGGCGGAGGAAGTGAAACGTTAAAGCCCATTAAAGGAGAGTTTGCTGCTAACGGATTTGAAAATCCACTGAAGCACACACGTGGTGTGATTTCTATGGCCAGAACAAGTGATCCTAACTCACAAACTTCGCAGTTCTTTATTATGCACCAAGATGCCCCTCATCTTGACCGGAATTATGCTGCTTTTGGTGTTGTTACATCAGGCATTGAAGTTGTTGATCAAATTGTTAGACAGTCTCGCGACTTTAGAGATAGACCACATGAAGACATCGTGATTGAATCTGTTTCACTTGATACGAAAAATAGAGAATACCCAGAACCTGTCTATGCTGACGATATAGAATAATGGAAACACGCATTAATAAATATTTAAGCGAATCTGGATTTTGTTCCAGACGTGAAGCTGATCGCTTAATCGAATCTGGACATGTAAAAATTAATGGCAATCTTGCATTAATTGGCTCAAAGGTTGACGATAATGATATCGTCACCGTTGATCAAAAAGTTGTCACGAGGAAAAAAGATTTTGTTTATCTTGCTTTTCATAAACCCATTGGTATCGTCTCAACAACGGATCAAAGTATTAAAGACAACATGATTGACTATATTCATTATCCAGAACGTATATTTCATATTGGTCGCCTTGATAAAGATAGTGAAGGTTTGATTTTATTAACGAATGATGGTGATATTGTTAATAAAATACTTCGCGCTGAAAACAAACATGAAAAAGAATATATTGTGACAACAAACCGTGAAGTCACAAGCCAGTTCTGTGAAGCAATGTCAAAAGGTGTACCCATACTTGATGTCGTAACAAAGCCATGCAAGGTTGAAAAAATTGGAAATAACGCATTTAAAATTATTTTGATTGAAGGACTCAATCGTCAGATTCGACGCATGTGTGAATATTTTAATTACGAGGTTTTATCACTTAAACGTGTGCGTATTATGCACATAAAACTTGATATACCCGTAGGAAAGTACCGTATGCTTACCAAGCAAGAACAAGCGATTTTATTTGAAAAATTGAATCATAAAATGTAGAAAAATACCAGAAAAAAACTGGTATTTTTTTCTTTCTTATAATGATTTTAAATGAAAAGTTTACTGATAGCATTTTCATTCATGTTCATTCGTTTTACCTCTTTATTTTTTTAAATTACTTGATATAATGGGTGACACAAGGAGGGAATAAGATGGATCAATATAAAATCTTTAAACATATTTTATGTATCGATTTGAAAAGTTTTTACGCATCCGTTGAGTGCGCTGTTTTAGGCCTTGATCCATTTACGACTCCTTTAATTGTTGCTGATAAATCACGAGGTGATGGTTCCATCGTGCTTGCTATCACACCTTATTTAAAATCATTAGGACTACCTAGCCGCTTTCGTATTCATGAACTACCACCAGATATACCTGTTATCTTTCAAAAACCACGTATGAGTTTGTATTTGGAATATTCTGCTAAAGTCATTGGTGTATATTTAAAATTTGTTTCCGAAGATGATTTATATATCTATTCAGTCGATGAGGCTTTTTTAGATGTGACTTCTTATTTGAACTACTATCAAAAAACAGATCTTGAACTCGGGAAAATGATTTTAGATGAAATATATAAAGAAACCAAGCTGTTTGCTACATGTGGTATTGGACCAAATATGCTTATTTCAAAACTTGCTTTAGACATTGAATCTAAAAAAGCGAAAGACTTTGTTGCTAAATGGGATTATGAGGATATTCCAAAAAAACTATGGCCTATTTCACCACTAACTGAGATGTGGGGTATTGGTCATCAAATGGAAAAAAGATTGAATCGTTTAGGCATGAATAAGATTGGTGATATTGCTATCTATGATGTCGTGACGTTGAAAAAGCTTTTCGGTATTAAAGGTGAAGAGTTATACTATCATGCACATGGTATTGACATGAGTCTGATTCAAGATAAACTTTTATTTAGACATACAGGTAAAAGTTATGGTTCAGGCCAAACACTTTTTCATGACTATTATGTACCTGATATTTTTCAAATTATGTTAGAAATGATTGATGATATTACACGACGTTTGCGTATGAGTGGACGTATTGCGCGAACTGTTCATTTAGGTATTGGCTATAGTAAGGCTGTTGGTGGTGGTTTTTCGCGCCAATTTACGCTAGATGAGCCAACAAGCAGTCCTTCTATCATCTATCAAACATGCTTAAATCTGTTTTACAATTACTATGAAGATGAGCCGATACGGCGCATTCATGTAAGCGTTGGAAATTTAATGAAAAAAACGGTTCATCAGTTTTCACTTTTTGATGATGAACGTATGCTTCAAAAAGAGTTTCAATTTCATCAAACCATTGATCAAATCAAAATAAAATTTGGTAGAAACAGCGTCAATCGTGCATCCAGTGAATTTGAGTCTTCTACCATTAAAGCACGCAATAAGATGATTGGAGGTCACCATGCATAATTCGACTTATGTAGATCGCGGTATCATCAAATGGGCTCCTTTTGATGCACTTGTTGGCTTCCATGGCATTCTTCAAGAAATGCGTCATCAAATGTTTAAATCCGATAAACCCATGCTAAGTGATGATCAATACGAAGAGCTCAATCAGAAACTTAATCTCGCGTTTAATCTTCAACTTGAAATTCAAGTCGTTTATTTTACTGATGGCTATACAAAGACAACGTTTGGATTAATTAAGCGAATTGATTGGGTACATCGGACGATTATGTTTTCTCATTTTGAGAAAGTTCAGGCTGATGATATCTTAGAAATTAACATCGAGTAGTTCTTGATTGTTTTTGATTTAGTGCTATAATATGATTAGCAATCAAACAGTGGGGAACATATCATGAAAATCAATAAAAGACATATTTATGTCTTGCTGATTGTCGCAACACTTCTTCTGGCAACGCGACTTATCTTATTTTTGCAAGACTTTACAAATAAAACGGTAGAAAGCATTCTAATGTGGGTAATCTATGGGGTATCTTTACTCACTTTTTCTGCATATTTATACATGCACCAGGAAAAATTTAAAGACTTTTTAAAGACGTATCGAGATAAGCTCATTGTTTTCTGCTTAATCGTTTTTTTAGAGATGGGATTAATCATTGCTAATCAATTACCCTTTCAAAAAACACACCTGTTCAGTGTTTTATTTATAAGCTTTTTTCTCATATTTATAAGCCTCATTCTTCCTAAAAAAGCTAGCCGAATTTTTGATATTGTCTTAATCGTAATCTTAGGGATTTACACGATTGGGCAAGACTTTTATTATGGTATTTTTAACGACATGTTTAGTTTTAAAGAAGCTGTAACCATTCGTGAAGGTGTAGAATCTTCGGAAAGTATGTTTAGATTTGATCTGTTTTATGTCATTATGGGGCTCGCTGTAGCAACTGCACTCGTCTTTTATATTAGACACAAAGAGACAAGTCATTATACATTATCAAAGGTACGTTTTAAAAAAGCAATGTTAGTCATTGGACTTCCGTTTTTCCTAATCCAACTTAATGCTATTTATCCCGTTAATATAGCAAGACTTCATACAAGTGATCACTATCTATATACCAGCATGTTTTCTAAAAAAGATTTAGTCGCTAAGTTTGGACTAACCAATCTATTTGTTAGAGATGTATTCGCTGTAATGACACCTAATTTTTCAACAAAACGCGATATCTCTTATATTGAAAATTATTTTGAAAATTATCAAAAATTACACGAAGAAAATGCATATTCTGGTATCTTTGAGGGTAAAAACCTTGTCTTCATTATGGGTGAAACCTATGATGAACTCGCGTTGAGTGAAACACTAACACCTCATATTTATCGTTTAAAGACCGAAGGTATCAGTTTTGAAAATCACTATACACCTGTATTTCCTCGAACAACATGCGATACAGAATTCATCATAAATACAAGTATCATTCCTTCAATTGAAGATGGTCCTACATGTTACACTTATAATGAAAATAGTTATGAAACATCACTTGCATATCTCTTTAAAAATGAAGGATATATCACAACAGCATTACATAGTAACTATAAAGAATTTTATACGAGACATCTTTTATACAAAGGCTTTAAATATGATCACTTCTATGGACAACACGAACTTGGGCTTAGTGATATAGATATTCGATATGATTCAAGATTTTATACGTTTTCTAAAGATTATGTGACACAACAAAATGATCCATTTTTCACGATGATGATCACCCTTTCAGGTCATTCACCATATACAAATTCTAACCTTGCTGTAAAAGAACATATTGATCAAGTTGATGCTTATTATGGTGATACTTATCCGCAAACCATTAAAAACTATATTGCTTCTCAAATTGAACTTGATTTATTTGTTAAAAATGTGTTTGATGATCTTGAAGAAAAAGGACTTCTTGAAAATACAGTAATTATCTTAACAGGTGATCACTATCCTTATACACTTGATCAAAATGATTACGAGGAAGCAAAAGGAATTGAACATTCGTACGAGAAACATCGAGGTAATCTCTATATATGGTCAAGCGATATCACACCTGCAACGATTACTGAACTTTCTAGCTCTTTTGATATCCTACCAATGATTAACAATATGTTTAATCTTAGTGGCAATTATAGTCACTATATCGGAAATGACATCTTTAGTAGTACATCAAATTTGGTTCATTTTAAAGATTATTCTGTATTTGATGGACAAGATCATATCTATTTATCAGGATCATATCAAGGTTTGTTTACTGAACAAATTGAGACAGCACAAAGAAACTATGAATTATCGAAAAAGTTGTTAAGAACAAACTATTATCACAAACTATAAAAAAAAGTCTAGAGATAGACTTTTTTTATGATTGTAATTTTGTAATTTTAGGCATTTCAGTTAACGTGAAGTTAGCTGAGTTAATGCGGTATGTGTTTGAACCATCACCTTCGATTTGCTCAGGGTTGGTAAAGTATAGTTCACTATTGCCTTTTACCTTAACACCGAGAAGTGATGTAATATTAATATAGATTTTTATTTTTGAGAACACATTGATTTCATCGGGGTTATAAAAAACAGAATCTTTTTTAATGATTAAATTGATAATGACATTGTTTCGTTTTGTATGCTCATTATAAAGTAGGAAAGCTCTACTTTCCTTTTCAGATGGTGGCGTAATAAACTCATAATTCACGCCATTTCTTTCAAATCTTAGTTTGTCGAATGTAATAGATGATATTATCTTTCCTTCAATAACTCTAAATGGGATTTTTAAGGAAACAAAGCGAAATTGATCTGGATTCTGATAAATATCATTCTCATTGAGCTTATCTTCAATCATATGAAACATCATACTCTTTCGTTGGATAAGTCTTTCGATATATCTTGTTGATTCTGCATAAATAAGCATGCGATCCATAAATTCAATAATGGAGTAATTCGATGAAGCGAATTGTAATTCTCTAAAAAGTTCAGCACGTCTATTCGTGTCATCGTTAATTTTTACAACTGTTCGATTGTGTGTAAGAATGAGTAAACTGAAGAGTGTGCTTGAACAAAATGAAGCAAAAGCAACAAAAACCGTAGCAACACGGATACCAATGACATTAAACATTTGATCTAGTTCATCACCAAATAAAAGCATTAAAACAGCTAAAAAAAAGACAATTGAGCTTGCAATCAGCATAATTGTGATGATGTAATTCTTACTTTTACTCATTTATAAATCACTAACTTTCTACTTAATATTTCTGATATTG
>SBGC01000060.1 GCA_006226985.1 Bacillota bacterium
ATTTGATGATGGATTTGTTGAACGAGGTGTATAAGGTCTTTTATCATCCGATGGATTCTTATCATATCGCTTAAAGCTTTTTTCATCACGATCTAAATCGCGAGGTTGATAACCTTTTTTCTTATTATCGAAAGATTTCGCACCGAATTTTGGTGTTTCAACTTCTTCTTTAACCACAACTACTTTTTTCTTTGGTAGTTTTGATCGTTTGAAAACATCTTTTTGTTCTTCTTGTTCTTCGACTAAATCATGATAAGATTTTTTTTGTTTCTCATTAAAATTCTTTTTCAATGTTTGTAAATTCCCTTTTTTTGTTTGATTTTTTAAGACACTCTTGGTCTTCTTTTTAATGGTTTCAGCACTTGGCGTTGCAACCAATCTCATTTTAACATGAAATGGATGTTCTTCAACTACTGGAATTGACATTTTTATATGTTTTTCAACATGAATGAGTAAATGATTTTCTTCTTGATTACAAAACGAGTATGCTTCACCTGATAATCCTGCACGACCTGTTCTACCAATTCGATGGACATACGTTTCAGGAACTTCCGGTAAATCATAATTTACAACATGAGATAACTCATCAATATCGATACCTCTTGCTGCAATATCGGTTGCAACTAAAACTCTTAGTTTACCTGTTTTAAAATCTTGGAGTGCTTGTTGTCTTTTGTTTTGTGACTTATTGCCGTGAATCGCATCTGCTTTTACACCATATGCAAGTAATTCTTTAACGAGTTTGTTTGCACCATGTTTTGTACGTGTAAAAATTAAAACAGATTTCATCTTTGGATTGACAAGTAAATCAATTAAAAGATTAGTTTTATCTTTTTTAGGAACATAGTAAAGAGATTGTTTAATTTTATCAATCATCATCTCTGGAGGAGTGACTTCAATACGTGTAGGATTCGTTAGTAGCTCATTTGCTAATTTTAAGATTTCTTGAGGAATAGTTGCAGAAAAGAGCATGGTTTGTCTTTCTTTGGGTACTGCATAAACAATGCGTTTAACATCATAGATAAATCCCATATCAAGCATACGATCTGCTTCATCTAAGACAAAATACTTCACAGAATCTAAGTTTACAAGCCTTTGATCCATTAAATCAAGTAATCTTCCTGGTGTTGCAATTAAGACGTCTACACCTTTGTTTAGAGCTGTCTCTTGGTTTCTTTGTGAAACACCACCATAGATTACTTCAGTTTTTATACCTAAATTTCTGCTGTAGCTTCTAAATGATTCTTTAATTTGTTCAGCAAGTTCTCGTGTAGGTGCAAGTATTAATGCTTGAATGCGTCTTCTTGAATGTTCAACTTTTGGTTGGTTATATAAAGCTTGAATAATCGGGATAGCAAATGCTGCTGTTTTCCCTGTTCCTGTTTGTGCTGATGCTAAAATGTCTTTTCCTTCGAGTAATACAGGAATGGCTTGTTCCTGAATAGGGGAAGGTGTTTCATACCCTTCAAAAGCAACTGCTTTTAATATAGGGGCAATAATGTTTAGTGATTCAAATGTCATGTGTTCTCCTTATGAACTGTTATTTTTAGATGAGACCAACAAAAAAAGCGCTTGTTGGAAAAAGATAACCAGCGCTATATTGAATCTAGAAAATGAATCCGTATCATAAGTTCAAACTATCAGTAAAGATAGGCGTTGATATAACTTTCGCTTACCATTTTTTAAATCATCATATGGAAGCAACTCATCATAACACATAAAACCTTTAATAGCAACTATTTGCATCAAATCTGTTAGATGAATATTCAATCATTATCTTATAAAAATGATAAGAAGTGGATTGTGAATCTCATAAAAAAGTGGTAAGATGAGGTTAATAAAAACGATCGTCCCAAGGAGGGATACGACATGCTTAATCGACATACCTTTGGAGCGATACTTATCGCTCTTTTCTCGATTTTAATACTTATTTCATGCCAAAAAGATGATCCTACAATCGTCATAACTTCGGTTGAAATTGATGAAACTGTACTCGAAGATATCTATGATCTCTCTGATTTTGAGTTATCTGATATTAAAATTATTGTTACATACTCAGATGACTCAACAGAAAGTATTACGGTTACTCAAGCGATGCTCTCATCATCTGATATCGATAAACTATCGTGGATGGGAACGCATGAACTTGTCATCAATTATTTAGATTATCAATTAAATCTATCGATTGAATTAACAAGTGCATCCATGCTAGCACTTCTTCAAGCACAATATCAAGTGGCAGTTAATACCTTAGGATTTAATGGTAATTATGAAGCATGGATTGATGAAATTGTTAAAAATGATGCTTTAAATATCATTTTTGTTGAATTAAACCAACAAAACGAGCTCATTATTACATTATCCAATTTTGAAACGATTACCTTAGTAAACGAACAACAACCTGATACATTTACCGTTTCATTTTTTGGAAAGGATGGTATACTCCTCGACACACAAGTTGTTCAAAGCGGAGCATCAGCATCCGCTCCAATACCTCCTATCGTATCAAATTATAATTTTATCGGTTGGGATGCATCATTTGATCATATCACTTCTGATATTTCGGTCCATGCAATCTACCAATATACAGGTACTCCACTCGCTACAGTGGAAAATGCTGATGAACTTCTTATTTCATTAAATCGATTGGAAAATGCACAATTTGAAGTAGATTTAGATACGATATTCTCACAAGCATCAAGTGAGCAAAGTGTTAAAAAATCAAGATCACTTTCTTATTTTTATGATCCAAATCGTTTATTATCGATGGGTGAATCAATTGATCCAACATCATATATTCCACATAACTACTGGAATCACATGTATTATTATGAAGGATTGTTTACACAACCCGAAGTAATTGATGGTTATCATGTAATCACATCATCCTTAACTTCCATGAGCTCACATGCATTAAATAATCTTTATGAAGTCAATATACAAGTTACTTCTCATGCAAGAGATAAAGCTGATTGGGCAGTTGATTTTATTACGGTTGTCGATACTTGGGTGACTACTGATAATTATCAATATCTTCTTCATTACAATGATGAGATTGACCGTGTTGAACTCTATACAATTATCGATATCTATGGTGATGGAAAAGTAATGTCTTATGAAAAGATATATGTTTACTATAATAACTTGGGTGAAGAAGTTGTTGAATCATGGGTTAATCAAATCTATACAGATGAAGAGATGCCAGGATATCCTGGTGTGCTTGGTTATCATAACGCTATAAATGGTCGTGATTTTAATTATTACGCTATCTGGCTTGATGAATCGTATCAACCAACAGATATGCATCATTATCGCGGCATTAATTTAAGTGAAGACGGTTATTTCGAATATTATGATAATTCATATCTGATGATTGAAGGTGAATATGGTTGGTACACTGTTCAACCAAATATCGACATGTTAAATGAAACGATCTGGTATTCAGAAACACCTTATATTAC
>SBGC01000059.1 GCA_006226985.1 Bacillota bacterium
GAACAAGCTGTGCTCGTGATTCATAATTTCTCTCTTAATCCTTTAACACTCGATGTTGATTACTTAGAACTTCTATATAACGATTTAACACTGGATGCTTATGAAACAGTTATCATGACCATTGATCCAGCATTGATTGGAGATTATAGCTAATGTTTTTGATTCGCTATCTTAAAACATCCTTTCAACTGAAAGAGTTGATCTATCGGACCAAAGAAAGTTCGTTAAAAGTATTTATTTACTTCATTTTACTTAGCCTCATCAGCGTGTTTCCAATGAACTACTTGATTGTAAGAGAACAAGGGTGGAGACTTGATTTCATTGAACAATCTTTTCGACAAGATATTCCATCTTGGAATCTTCCAAGTAATTGTCGCATTGAGTTAAATACGCTATTTTGTGACTCAGACGAAGAAACGATTTTAGTTCATGATGACATCACCTTTATCTTTAATTATCAAGGTGGAGGATATGAATTAAATGAAAAACAAATTATTCTAGCAGAAAAAGAAATCATTTATACAACAAACCAAGCAGAAATGAAAGGTACGTATAAAGGATTTAATACGGTTTATCGTTTTAATGATATTAACCTTTTAACAGGTCAAGCAAGAGATGAAGCAATGATTGACTTTGCAGCAAGAATTGAAAATTCATTTTCAACGTATGTTGTGTTTTATTCACTTTTAGTCAATACGTTTGTTATGATTGGAACGAATATCTTATTTATTCTCATCTTATCACTTGTAATTCAACTCTTTAGATTTGGTTACTCATCATTTTTCAGTTATCGTGAGTCGCTTAATTTTATTGTGTTTGCGACAGGTATTCCATCGTTTTTGAACTTTTTCATCGGTATTGTTGCTCCAGGTATATCCAATGTCATTTACAGTATGTCACTTGGTATCATTGTGATGGTCATCATGCTTGTTTATGGTAAACGAAGATTTGCATAAAAAAAGAACCCAAGTTTTAACTTGAGTTCCGATAAGGCACCTTAGGGTGTCTTTTTTTTAATCAATTCTTACAAACGATAATCCAGGACGATCAATACTTAAATTAATACCATAAACATAAATGCCATAATGAGGATTTTCTTCATTTTGGAAAGAAGATAATGCGTCAAATCCTGAAATATTTAAATAGAAAAGTCTACCATCAATTTCTTCAAAATAATCAAGATAGATGTCATTAGCAACTTCATTCATAATGTTTAATAATTCAGCTTGTGTCAAATCTTGATTAGCTATCATAATGGATAAATGAATTTGATTGTTGATGACTTCTTCATGTAAGACAGCAGCAGTAACATCGACAGGTTCTACAGGAATAACCGTAGGTTCAGTAGGTTCTGTAGGTGTATCATCTTGACAAGAAACAACAAATAAAGAAACAAGAAGTAAAACAATGAGATACGTTATTTTTTTCATGTCCTTACCCCCTTGATATTGTCACATTAAATGGTGGTGTACCAACAATGAGTTGATATGTATAATGTGTGACTTTTCCATATGTTTCTTGAACAGATACGGTAACGATATAGCGTCCACTTATGTTTGTGTTGTGGAAAGTTGAGTAATAAATGGTTGCATTTGGATTATTAATCGTTACATTGGATGCTGGATCAAATGTTTGTCCAACATTGATTTGAACTTGTGCTTCTTTAATCGTAACACTTGGTGTTTCATTTGTGACTTCTACTAAAATCATGGTTGTATTTGCTGGAATGTAGAGTGTACCACTGACTGTTTCAATACCTTTAGGATTTGCTTCAAGTGTGTTAGTTAAGAGTGTATAAGTCTTACCTGCTGGTAATTCAACACTAGATAGTCCACCTGTTGGATTTGATACATGTGCGACGATAATATCTGGTTCATTTACTCTTCCTGCGATTTGATATGCAATATTCTTTAACGGTTGGTCTGTTGTAAGGAATGTGAGACGGTCAGTTATTTCAGATGCACTATCGATTCTAAAATGATTATACGTTTTTCTAATTTGAATCAGTGCTTTATAGTATTCAAAGACTTCATTATATTGCAATTTACGATCCCATCTGAGTTGATTGACAATATCTGGTGATTCATAAGAGTTATGATCGTAACCACCTTCAGGAAGCGGTTTAGATCGAGCAAACTCAACACCTGCATGAAGGAATGAAATACCTTGTGATGTTAATATAATGGCATTCGATTGAATAACCATTTGTGGAGCTTTTGTTGCAGAAATACCCGATAATCTTAGTTTATCAAATAGAGTATTGTTATCATGTGCTGTAACATAATTTATCATTTGATTTGGGTTCTTATGCCATTCTGTGATTTGTGTTAAACTTGAATGTTCTATACCACCCAAAATACCATACATAATACCTTGTTTTGTATATTCTGTTGTGTTACCTTGAACCCAACCTTTTTCAGCAGCTTGGAAAACGGAACCTTTCACTGCATCACGTGTAATATCATTAAATGCACCAACATTGTTCATTTCATCCAAATTATCTTTTCCTGCACGAACAGATGTAGGAAGTGGAGACGATCCACCCATCCAAGGTTCGCCGTAAACAACAATCGTTGGATCGATTTCTTCGAGCATGGCTTGAATTTGATTCATGGTTTCAACATCATGTAATTCCATCAAGTCAAATCTAAATCCTGAAAGGTTATATTCTGTTGCCCAGAAATGAAGTGAATCAATCATGAATTTTCGCATCATTGAGCGTTCCGAAGCTGTTTCATTACCTGTACCAGATCCATTTGAGAAACCACCATTCGTATTTAATCGATGATAGTATCCTGGGACAATCTTATGAAAGTTTGAACCTTCAGATTCTCCTGTATGGTTATAGACAACATCCATAATAATTCTAATATCTTGCGCATGGAATGCCATAACAACTTCTTTAAATTCTCTAATTCTTTGTGCACCATCAAATGGATTGGTTGAATAAGATCCTTCAAGCGTGTTGAAATGATATGGCATATAGCCCCAATTAAAGACGTTAGTGTATAAAGAGTTGGTTGCTACTTGAACTTCATCGACATATCCAAAATCAAAGATTGGAAGAAGTTGAACAGCGTTGACGCCTAATTCAACGATATGATCAAGTCCAGTTGATACTGTTTCATCACCAACGGAATACGTTGTACCTGTTTCTGTCATACCCATGAATTTACCACGATAAGATTCATTTCCATTCCATGAACTATGTGTTGTTAAGTCTCTAACATGAAGTTCCCAGACGATATAGTCAGTTAATCTTTGAATATTATTAGGTCTTGTGTTATATGTCCATCCTTCAGGATTGGTTTCCTCAAAGTTAACGATCATACCACGTTGACCGTTTGCACCTGTACTGTAAGCATAAGGGTCAGTGACTTCATTGGTTACACCATTATTTGTAACATTAAATGTGTAATATTTAAAATCAAAATCTCCTGTTAAGCGAA
>SBGC01000111.1 GCA_006226985.1 Bacillota bacterium
GTACTTGCTGTGCACGCCGACGGCGGCGTCGACGCCCACGGGGCCGCCGGCGACAGCCGGCGCGGCGGCGGCCAGGACGAGGGCGGCCAGGATGAAGAGGAGATAGGGGTTCATGACGACTCCGTGGAAGTTGACCGAAGAGCCTGCGATGGCAGTTTCAAAAAAAATTCGCAACCTGCAAAAAGAGGTGTTGACATCCTTTCGGGTGCGGGGATATATGCGGCTCTCCATTTAGGCGCGTAGCTCAGTGGGAGAGCACTTGCTTGACGTGCAAGGGGTCCTGGGTTCAATCCCCAGTAACTCCACCATTTTTAATAAATAAGCTCATTGAGCTTTTTTTTATATGATGAATGATTTAATTAATATTAAAAGAGTACCTTATGATTATTTTACATAATCAAGGTTCATATCAATGAAAAGATGAAATATTTTCATGTATAATGTATTTATAGATTACATATGAGGTGTTTATGGCAACCATTATTTTCTTAATATCATACATCGGTTTTAACTATCTATTTTTTACCTTAACATCATGGTATTTTATCCCTTTATGGTTAATAATATCCATTGTTCCAGCATTTATTATGTTATTAGTTATCTACTTAGTTCAATATCCTTATTTAAAAATGATTCCTTCAAATCATCCCTATAAAACCTATTTACTGAGATCAATGGCTACGTTCTTAAATCATTTTATTTTAAGACTTAAGATTACAGCAACCGGTCTTGAGCACGTCCCAAAAGAAGGTCCTTTAGTCATTTATTCAAATCATAAATCATATACTGATGCGTTTGTATTAATGGAGAAACTACCTCGTTCAATCACACTAACACCAAAGAAATCAGTGATGAAACTACCTGTTGTTGGTGCTTGGCTTAAAACATATGATGTTTTCCCCATCAATCGTAGGAGTGCACGCGAAACAGCCAAAGATATGGAACAAGCAGTTGAAACGGTGAAAAAGGGATATGCGATGAGTGTTTTCCCTGAAGGTAGCATTAGCAATCGTTTATCAGAAGAAATCGGATTAATGAAACCAGGATCATTTAAATTAGCACTTAAAGCAGAAGCTGATATTTTGATTGTCCGTTTTGATGGCAATCATTTAGTTAGAAAAAGAGCTCCATTTCTAAAGACCAGAAGACTGATCACAGTCCTTCCACTATATCCATTTGAAGAGTTCAAGCATTTATCTTCTCAAGAAATCGCTGATGAAGTGATGCACCGCATAAACTTAGCAAGACCTACTCAAAAAGCATAACATATGCTTTTTTATTTTTAAAGGACAAAAGATAGAAAAACATGCTATAATTTTAGAAGTATAGGACGTGATTTCATGACTAAAGAAGCTAAAAAACGGCATCTTATTTTACATGATCCCAATATTTTTAAAGGATTAATTATCTTATCGATTCCTTTAATGATCAATAATTTAATCAAAACCATCCATGATGTCATTGACATGTATTTTGTTGCTGATATACCTAATTACGGGATTGAATCCGTCAACGCGATTTCTCTCACATTCCCTGTCGTTTTTACCTTTATATCTTTAGGGATTGGTTTATCTGCTGCAGGAACAGCATTAATTAGCCAATTTGTTGGATCTAACCAAATGGAAGATGCAAAAAAATACGCAAGTAATCTGGTGATGATTTCACTTATCACTGGAGCTGCTTTAAATGTACTATCATTTTTTTCAGCGGAACTCATCATGAAAACGATGGGGTTAACGGGATACGAACTTACTGAAAGTGTTAAGTATTTAAAGATTAGATCGTTTGAACTTCCTGTTGTCTTCATGTTTTTTGCGTTTACATCGATCAGACAATCAACCGGAGATACTGTTACACCGGTTATTTATGGTGTTGTAACAATGGTTGTTAACATTATATTGACACCACTTCTAATCACTTATTTTAAACTTGGTGTTTCTGGAGCTGCTTATGCGACTTTAATTGCAAATCTTGTTATCATGCCCTTTGGTCTAATGCAACTCTTTAAATCAAAAACAGGAATCACTATCTCAAAGAATTACTTAATACTTGATCAAAAGATAAGTGAAAAGATTATTCGAACAGCAATACCTGCTGCATTTGGTCAAGCATTCACTGCCATCGGATTTGGGATTATGAATGGAGTCTTGGTAGGTTATGGTAAACAAACAGTTGCAGCATTTAGTGTGGGTAATAGAATTAGTAGTCTAATCCTTCATCCAGTTATGGCGATTGGTGGCGTCTTATCAGCCTATTTAGGCCAAAATATTGGCAATCAAAATCCTGAAAGAGCACGACAAACCTTTAAAAAAGCGATGATTTTATCTGTTGGTCTTATGACGGTTGGTGCACTTATTTTCCTACCATTTAGAGAATGGGCTTCAAGTATATTTATTAAAGAAGATGCTGTTGCATTAGCACTTGCTAAAGACTATATGTTTTTCTTACTTTTAGGATTACCACTTATGGGAGCCTTCCAAAACTATCTTGGAACGTTCAATGGAACAGGTAATACAAAATATACGTTCATACTAACCGTTACTAGACTTTGGTTGTTACGTATCCCTGTTGTTCTTATATTCAAGAATTATACAAATTTAGGTAGTAGTGGTGTATGGTATGCGATGTTATTATCAAATATTATCATCTTATTTATTGGCATGATTATATACAAAAAAATTGACTATAAGCCAAAAATTAAGATTAAGAAAATTGATGTTTTAGCTGCAGAATAAAAAAAGCACAAGTTGTGCTTTATATCCAAACATTGGACCATTTGGATATTTCCTCCATGATAGGTTTGAGGGAATATCCTTTTTTTGTTAATCCATACTCAATTCTTACAGGAATTTCAGGATAAACCTTACGATCAATAATTTGTAATTTTTCAAGTTCTTTCAATCGTTCAGATAAAACTTTTCCACTGATCTTAATTTCTGATTCAAGTTCATTAAATCTTTTTGGACCATTCATCAATTGATTTAAAATGAGACCTGTCCATCTTTTACCAAGGAGTTGAAAAGCTTCTTCAAATTTAGAACATAATTGGTTTTCCATCATATCACCCAATGTCATTATACAATAAGTAAGGTAAAAAGCAAATTACTTTACATTATTAAGTAACAAATGTATAATTACTTACATAAAGTAACTTAATATAAGGAGATTATCATGAAAGAAAACAAATTAAACGTAGGAATCATTTTAGGTAGCACTCGAATTGGACGAACAAGCCCAGCTGTAGGTGAGTGGGTGAAATCAATCGCAGAGAAAAGAGATGATGCTAACTTTGAAATCGTTGATATCAAAGCATACAACTTACCTTTTCTAGGTGAATCAGAAGATATGACACAGGTTATTCAATGGAACAAAAAACTTAAGGAGTTAGATGCATTTATCTTTATTGTTGCTGAATACAATCATAGTATTACAGGGGCACTTAAAAATGC
>SBGC01000162.1 GCA_006226985.1 Bacillota bacterium
ACTTCAGCATTGGTTGAGTAACCCGTTTTAGTTTTCTTACCATAGGGAAGATTAAGTCTTTCAAATAAGATATCACCTAATTGTTTGGGTGATGAGATATTAAATGTCTCTCCAGCAAGTTCATAAATTGCATGTTCAAGTTCTTTGATTCGGTCTGTTAAGTCAATTTTTTGTCTATCGAGTTCTTCTTGATCGACAAGAAGACCAGCAAATTCCATTTCTGATAAAACTTCAGCCAGCGGTATTTCTAGTTGTGTCAGTAATTCGAGTTGCTCTTGATCTTTTAATTGATTAATCATTGAATTTTTTAATTCATAGATAGCCTTTGCTTTACTGACGATATGTCTTGCATAAATGTCTTTTTCTGGTAGTGCTTTTTTCGCACCTTTTCCATAAACAACATCATCGTATAAAATATCTTCATATTCAAAAGCGGATACAATACGTTTGAATTCTTCTTTACCTAAATGGGAATTAATTAAATATGCTGCTAGTAATAAATCAAAAGTTACACCTTCGATATCTTGTCCATGCCATTTTAGAAAAACTTTGACAGCTTTATAATCATAAATCCATTTGGGTGTTTGTTCATCGGATAAAAAAGATTGAAATTGGATAGAACTTAATGCAAATTCAGGTTCTAAATAATAATGTTTCTTACCATCGGATAGTCCAACACCCCAAAGTTCTGCTTTATGATAGTTGTAGTCTGATAATTCAAAGTGTATTGCTAGATTCGATTTTAAGATTTTTTCGAGTTGTTTTTCATCACGAACTTCTATATATTCCCACTCTTCTTTAATCGTTGTGGGTTGTTCTAGTTTTTTAACAAAAACATGTAAGTCAAAGGATTGAAAAAATGACATAAGTTCTTGAGTTTTTGTTGCTTTTACTTCGAGATTATAGGCTTCATCATCGAGTTTTGCATCAAGATCGATCGTGACAAGATCTTTACTCATTAAAGCAAGATGCTCAAATTCTCTAATATTTTCTCCAAGTTTACCTTTAATCTCATCTTTATGTGCATAGAGATTTTCAAGTGAACCATAATCTTTTAGTAATTTGATTGCTGTTTTTTCACCAACACCAGGGACTCCTGGAATGTTATCTGAAGGATCACCCATAAGTGACTTAAGGTCAATCATTTGTTCATGGGATAGTTCATAGGCTTCATAGAGTGCTTTTGGGTCAAAGCGATGAACTTCTTTCATTCCTTTTTTTAGAAGATTGACAGTAATATTATCATCAACGAGTTGAAGTAAATCGCGATCGGATGAAAAAATTTCAACTTGGTATCCTTCTTTACTCTTTTGTTTTGCAAGTGTACCAATAATATCATCCGCTTCATAACCAGGTTTTGAGTATAACTTAACACCACATAGCGTGATGTAATCATAAATCATTGGAATTTGTTGAGCAAGTTCTTCTGGCATCTTTACACGACCAGCTTTATAGCCTTCATATGAAAGATGTCTTTTGGTTGGTTCTGCAGTATCAAATGCAACCATTGCATGTGTGATATCATCTGTGATGATTTTTTCAAACATACCGACGAATGCAAAAAGGGCATTCGTATAAACGCCTTGTCCAGATTGCATGAGTTTCGCTCCTGGATAGGCAGTTGCATAATACGCTCTAAACATAATGGAATTCCCGTCAATCAGTATTAATTTTTGCATGTTAATCCCCTCTTTCCTTTATTTTATCATGTTAAAAAGCTTTACTTTTCCACAAGTTTTGTGGGAAATAAAAAGGATCAACGAATCCTAAATTGACCCTTTCCTTTACCTTTTCCTTTTTTATTTGATGGTGTTGGCATCATTTTTGATGGATCTTTTGAGAGATTTTCTAGTTGTTTTTCGTCCATATTCATCATTTTTTTCATCATTTTCTTTTGTGCATCTAATGCTTGTCTTAGGCGATTTAAGTCAGCGACTTGCATGCCTGAACCTCGAGCAATTCTTTCTCTTCGTCTGCTGGATGTATCAATTAACTTCGGGTCTTTTCTCTCAGCTTCTGTCATGGAATGAATGAGAACGCCCATCTTCTCAAATTGTTTATCATCGATTTGTGAAGTTGCTTGTTTTAGATTGCCCATTCCAGGTAAGAACCCTAAAATTTTTGAGATTGAACCCATTCTTTTGATCATTTTAAATTGCTTTAGAAGATCATTATAGTTAAATGTATCAGACATGAGTTTTTCCATCATGTTTTTTGCTTCATCTTCGTCAATAGATTCGGTTGCTTTTTCAATGAGTGTTAAAACGTCACCCATACCTAAGATACGTGATGCCATTCTTTCTGGATGAAACATTTCAAAAGCATCCATTTTTTCTCCGCTTGAAGCGAATTTAATCGGAATTCCTGATACTTCTCTAATGGAGAGTGCTGCTCCCCCTCGTGTATCACCATCAAGTTTCGTTAAAATTGCACCTGTGGCGTTTAATTGATCATGAAATGATTTAGCAATATTCGCTGCATCTTGACCTGTCATCGCATCTACTGTTAGTAGAATTTCGCTTGGTTTTGCAATCTCTTTGACATCAATGAGTTCTTGCATCATCTTTTCATCGATATGAAGGCGTCCTGCAGTATCGATGATAACCACATCAAAGCCATTTTTCTTTGCATAGTCTAAACCGTTTTTAACGATGACTCTTGCATCAATTAATCCTTCTTCGTAGACTTCAACACCGATTTGTTTACCGATTGTTTTTAATTGTTCAATCGCAGCTGGACGATAAACGTCTGCAGCAATAAACATCACTTTTTTCTTTTCTTGTTTACGAATATATACACCAAGTTTACCAATCGCAGTTGTTTTACCTGAACCTTGTAAACCGATGGTCATAATGGTCGTTAAACCTGAAAGATGGTAGTGAATGCCCTCTGCATTTTCTCCCATAATTCGTTTGAGTTCATCATGAACGATTTTGACAACCTGTTGACCTGGATTTAATCCTTTAAGGATTTTTTCACCAACAGCTTGTTCCTTAATGTTTTGGATAAATGATTTGACAACTTTGAAATTAACGTCTGCTTCAAGTAAAGATAGACGCACTTCACGCATCATTTCATCTATATCATTTTCGTTTAAAAAGCCCCGTCCTGTCAAACGGCGCATTGCCATTTGCAGTCTTGAACTGAGTGAATTTTCAGCCATTATTCATCCAACTTTCTTAATTGCTCGATTAATGTCATATCGTTTGTTCTTTCGATTTCATCATATAACGATGAACGTTGATTTTGTTTATATAAGAGTTTAAGTTTATCTTCATAATCAAAAAGATGTTCTTCTACTTTCTTTAAGTGATCAAAAACTGCGTTTCTACTGACTTGATAAAGTTCAGCAATTTCTTGCAGTGAATAATCTTCATAATAGTAAAGTTCATAATATAAAACCTGCTTATTCG
>SBGC01000075.1 GCA_006226985.1 Bacillota bacterium
CTAAAAATCTTGAAGTTATTTTAAATATACTTAATAGTATTAATAGAACTTTAATTTTAGACGACGTTCTTGAACTTGTTCTAAAAAACTCCATCAGATTAACAAATTCTGAAAGAGGATTTATTGTATTAAAGAATAATCTTGGAAAACTTGATTTCAAATTGGGATTGGATTCCAATGGTAAAGAATTGCCTGAAAATCTTTTCCAGGTTAGTAACTCTGTTGTTGAAGATGTTTTTTATAATGGCCAGTCTCGTTTTATAGAAGGTGCCCAAAGCGATGTTTCACTGGAATCAAGTAAAAGTATTCTAAGACTGGACTTGCAGACTATTTTATGCTCACCCTTAATTGCTGATGGAAATAAAATTGGTGTTATTTATGTTGATAGCAAACGGCTTCATCGTATTAAAGAAAAGGATTTAACAAACACATTTGAGATTTTAGCCGGGCAGGCTGCAGCTGCTATTCGTAACGCCCAGCTCTATCAGAATCAATTATCTGCAAATGCGGCTCTTCAGGAAGCTAATAATCAATTAATTCAGGCAGAGAGAAAAGCCCTAAAAGCCGGCATTGATTCAGAAATTGGCCAATCATTACAAGGGTTGGTGCATTTAGCACTTCTTGAAAATGAAAGCTTACTGCGTTTGATCGAAAAACTAAAAAAAGATATTGAGGATACTGGAAGCGGTAAAGAATCACTGTTTTTTGATAGAATGAAGTTAAAATCTAAAGTTGCTATCGATAGCATTAGAAGCATACAAAAATATGCTCAGGTATTGATGGAAACAGCTGTAATGAACCTCAATAAAGACAGCGGTGATTTGAATAAGACTGTGCAATCAGTTATTAAATATATTTCACCTATGAAGAAATTTCAGTTTGTAACCTTTAAAACTCAACTGAACAATATTCCTGTTTGTAGTTATGACTCAGAACAGATTCAGCATTTGCTGGTTCATTTGTTTACTAACTCAGTTAATGCAAAAAAAGATACGACCATAAACATTCAATCTTACGCTGATGAAAAGATGATATATATGACTATTGAAGATAACGGACCGGGCATACCTGAAGAATTGAGAAAAATAGTTTTTCAATCTTTTGCTCCTAAAAGCAGCAGCTATGGATTGTTTTTATGCAAAAGTATTGTTGACCGTCATAACGGCCAGATTAAACTATTAGATTCCACAATTGGTACTAAAATAGAAGTATCATTACCGATAGCATGAAAATGGTTACAACTGATTTTTTAAAATATGTAGGCCTTTTATACGATAAAGTTCGGTTTCCTGTTCAGGTTATTGAACAAAGCGGTAAAATTGTTTATGTAAACGAAGCATTTACAATTTTATGGGGTTATCATCTTAATGAACTGGTGGAATATTCTCTTTTTAATGACAGTGTACTTAGAGAAAATAAAATTTTAGACCAGATCACTGAGGTGTTAAAAGGAAAATCATATACAACAATTGACTATTTTGAAGATTCTCTGCTTCGCTCTCGAGATTATGCAGTCCCGATTTTAAGGACAAATATCTTTGTTATCAAAGATGAAGAAGAGCCTTATATTGTTATGTATCATGAAGACCAGACTGAAATGCTTTTAACAGAAGAAGAAGTTAAAAAAGCGCGTGATGCAAGCTATGAAGCAGAAAGATTGAAGAACACATTTTTAAATGTATTATCCCATGAACTAAGAACGCCGCTAAATATTATACTTGGTTACTCTTCTTTAATTAAAGAAAATCTAAGTGATAAAATAAGTGCAGAAGATAAAATATATCTGGATAATCTTCATAGCGGCAGTGAAAGACTATTTAAAGGCATCACTCAGATGCTGGAATTTGCTCAGATTGAAGCTGGTAATTTTACTCTGAATATTGAAACGGTGGATATTATTAATGTGATTCAGAACTGTATTCCTTCGCATCAAAAGCTTGCTGATGAAAAAAATCTTGATCTCAAGACAAATTTTTCTCACAAAAAAATATTTGTTGATGCAGATATTCAATGTGTTGAAAATGCTTTAAACAACCTTATTAGCAATGCAGTAAAGTTTACACATCAGGGATATGTTGAAGTTGAGGTGAGTATTCTTGAAGAAAAAAATCTTGCAATTTGTAAAGTAAAAGACACAGGCATTGGTATCTCAACAAAGTATCTGGATCATCTTTATCAGCCTTTCAGCCAGGAAGACTTAAATGTAGGAAGAAACTACGAAGGAAATGGATTAGGCCTTGCTTTAGCTAAAAGATACATAGAAAAACTTGGCGGTTCTTTACTTGTAGACAGCATAAAAGGTGTCGGCTCAACCTTCACATTTACTTTGCCGCTTAATCAATCAAAATATCTAACAACAATTATTGAAAAGGATGAATCCTCAAGATCCAACAAAATATTGATGATTGATAACAGCGGAGAAACATTTGAACTTATAAAAGCTTTTCTAAAAAATACTTTTACTTTGTCGCATCATACAATCAGAGAATTTAAATTGGAATTTGTGCAGGATAGTTCTTTTAGCCATTTTATTTTTGATGTTGATAAGAATTACTGGCAGCAGGGAATTCTAATCTGTAAAGATATAAAGCGGCATGATCCTTTTAAACGCCCAATAATTATTATTTCAAGCGAATACATCGAAGAAAAGATAAAAGAGTTTTATCAGGTTGGCGCAACAAAGTTTCTAGTAAAACCCTTTGGCAAAAATGATCTCACCAGGGTTATTAATGAAACTATCGATCAGTAATTCTACCCAATTTATCCTTTAATTTATATAACTGCCACCAGGGTGTTGCTGGTGATTCATGATGCTCGTGATGATATCCAAAAAAATAACAGGATATCATAGCCCATAAATGATTTCTTTTTTGCGTTCTAGCATTGTGGGGATGCATATTTTCTGTGTGCGGATATTTATGAGGCAGATAAGTACCAAAGAAGAACAGTTGAAATGTTCCCAGAAATGCGGGGATTATCCAGAAAAAAATTATAGCTGATTGATCAAACCAGATTTTTAATATGTTAAACATTATTGCCATAATTACCAGCTGCAGCAGAGTAGTATATCTTAATAGAAATACACCCCACCATACAAAAAAGTTTTGAGATTTTGTGTAAAAATCCGGATCGGCATCTTCTCCCGGGTTTTTATGATGTTTAAAGTGATTCTTAACCAACTTATTATAAGACAAACCTGCAAACAAAAGCGATGAAATCCAGCCAAATGCTATGTTTATGTTTTTATTTCTGGAGATAGTACGATGCATTGCATCATGACCTGTAATAAACAAA
>SBGC01000029.1 GCA_006226985.1 Bacillota bacterium
GCATTTAATCTTTCCTTAAGCTCTTGATAAATTGTTTCAATATTATCATCGACTTTTGTTGATGAAATGGCAGGTACAACAACAAACACGTGCTCTTTTCTTATTACAGTTTGCTTGATGGCTTCATATAAATCGTTGACTTTATCTTTTGTCAGATAAACTGTTTCAACTAATGTTCTTTCTTTGGGTTTTTGCTTAATGAGAGATACGTGATGCTCACCAAATGCTGCCATAGCAAGCGTTCTTGGTATCGGGGTAGCCGTTAAATAAAGGATATCTTTCGCATTCGCTTTTGAAATAAGTTCATCTCGTGTATGAACACCAAACTTATGTTGTTCATCAATGATGATTAAACCAAGATTATCGAAGACAACATCACTCTCAATCAATGCTTGTGTGCCAATAACAAGATTATATTTGTGATCTTTTATCTCTTGTTTAAGTTGATCTTTGTTTTTTGTCTTAGAGGTTAGTAATGCGATATTCACGTCATTCATCAATGTCCTAAATGATTGATAATGCTGATTGGCAAGCATTTCAGTTGGAGCCATGAGTGTGACCTGCTCACCTGCGGTTATCACTGCATAGCTTGCGATCATCGAAACGATTGTTTTTCCAGATCCTACGTCCCCTTGAATGAGTCTATAACTTGAAAAAGGTTGTTTAAAATCACGATATATTTCATTGACTGCATCTTTTTGATCTTGTGTTAATTCATAAGGAATTTTTTGAATAAACTCTCTAACTTTGTGAATATCATAATTTTTAGGAGGTCGTTTAAAAAGACTTGGTTGACGAAGCGCTAATTTCAAATGAAGGAAAAACGCTTCTTCATACTTCAATCTTCTTAATGCTTGTTGAATGTCTTGTTCATCCTTTGGAAAATGAAGCTTAAAAAATGCATCTTGGCGTCCAACTAATTGATACTTATCAAGATAGACCTTAGGAATATTTTCAAAGATTTGAACGAGTGATTCATTAAAAATATTTGAAATGATCGATGTGATATTTGCATCATGTAATCCCTCTATACGATAAATAGGTTTTATGTCCACTTTCTTTTCAGGTTTTATCACAGAAGATGCAACAATTTGATTTTTATAGAGCTGATAAATTCCTTTAACAACAACCACATCACCTTGTTGAAAAGTTTTTGCTAAAAACCCTTTTCCAAATGCAACAATATGAATATCTTGATGCATAAAAGAGATATTGAATGTCGTTACTTCTGCTTTTGTATAACGATTAACTTTGATTAAGGATGTTATTTTTCCTTGAATAGTTACTGATGTTTTATCTCTTAAGTCAGAAATTGAAGTAAACGAAAAATCTTCGTAGGCTTTGGGCGTATTTAAAACAAGGTCATATGTATTCCATATTCCCTGATTTCTAAATATTCTTAACGTTTGAGGTCCAATACCTTTAACTTGATCTAGTTTAACTTCCATATGTATCCTTAATTAAATATAGACTGTAATTTTCATTCTATACGCCTATTTTTTCAGATTTTTTCACTCATTTCCTTTTAGTGTGATTATATCACAAGGATGATGATAGTGATAAAAAGAAAAAGACATCTTTAGACGTCTTTTTGAACTTTTTTACTATATTTAAAGATACGTAATGCATTAAAGACTGCAAGAAGTGAAACACCAACATCTGCGAAAATTGCTAACCACATATTTGCGTATCCTAACGCTCCTAAAACTAAGACAATCATTTTAATACCAATCGCTAGTACGATATTTTGTTTAACAATATGCATGGTTTTTTGTGAAATATCGATTGCATCAATTAATTTATATGGATCATCATTCATAATAACTGCATCAGATGCTTCAATAGCGGCATCGCTTCCTAATCCTCCCATAGCAATACCCAAATCTGCAGCTATTAATACTGGTGCATCGTTGATACCATCACCAATGAAAGCAGTTTTTCCTTTTTCCATATATGTCCTAACGATATTCACTTTATCTTCAGGTAGACAATTGGCATATATTTCGACATTTAAATCGTTTAATATATGTTTGGCAGCTTCTTTTTTATCACCTGTTACAACACATGTTTGAATATGTTTTTGATTGAGAGCATTGATGGTTTGTTTCGCATGTTCTTTGAGTTGATCATCAATAACAATATAACCTATGTGTTGATCATTTAAAGCGACATGTACAACTGTTTTATGAACTAAGTCATTTGGACAAGTGATATGATGTTCTCGCATAAGTTTTTCATTACCCACATATAATGTATGTTCTTGATACTTTGCTTCAAGTCCTTGACCAAATAATTCATTAACATCACTTAAAATATCTTGATTCAGTTTACCTTGATAGTGCTTTGTAATTGATTTTGCAATCGGATGTGTCGAAAAAGCTTCAAGGTGTGCTGCTAGATACAAGGTTTGCTTTGGATCATCAGATACAATATCAATAACTTCAAAAGTTCCCTTAGTGAGAGTACCTGTTTTATCAAAGACGATATAGTCAAGCTGAGACAGTGCTTCAAGATCACTACCACTCTTTACCAAGATACCTTGCTTTGATGATGCACCAATACCTGAAAAAAACGATAATGGGATTGATAAAACCAGTGCACATGGACAACTAATAACTAAGAAAATTAGAGATCTTTTTAAGTATAGAGGAAAAAGTGTTTGATAATTTAAACGTGAAAAGAATAGAGAATCAAAGAGCGGTACAATAAATGCTAACACAACAGCTAGAAACACAACAACAGGTGTATAGTATTTTGCAAACTTCGTAATAAACTGTTCAGTTTTAGCTTTTTTATCAATATTGTTTTGGGCAAATGCAATGATTTTTGCTACAGTTGAATGTTCGTAGGTCTGTTCGACTTTGACTTTCAATACACCACTTAAATTGATAGATCCTGATAGTACATGATCATTTTCAATAACATCACGTGGTAACGATTCACCAGTTAGTTTTGATGTATCAAGTGATGACTTCCCTTGAATAATCACACCATCAACTGGAATTTTTTCTCCTGGGTATACATAAATGATTTGATCGATCATTAATGATTCTGGTGTAACATCTTTAATCGATGTGTTATCTTCAATATGCGCAATTGTCGGTTTAATATCAAGCAATGCTTTTATACTTTTCTTTGAACGATCAACAGCTAAATCTTGAAGAAATTCACCAACACGATAGAAAAGCATAACAGCAACACCTTCTACATACTCACCAATAAAAAATGCGCCAAGCGTTGCAATACTCATGAGAAAGTGTTCATCAAAAACTTGTCCATTCATCATGTTTTTGATTGCTTTATAAAGCACTTTTCCACCAATCATGATATATGCAAGTAAATATAAAGATATCCGTATCAAACTTGAATGAATGAGATTAAATTGATCAGATATAATCATGATTAAAAAGATGATAAAGCCAATAATATTAATAATGAGTTCTTGAGATTTGATTTGATGATGTTGATGATGCACTTCATTTTTTTCATCGTGTATGAGAACACCGTCTTCTATTTTTTGAGCGATTCTTTCTAATTTTTTTGCTTCATAGTGTGTGGATGATTCTAATATAACAAGTTCCTGAGTAATGTCTACTTTAACTTTTTGAACACCTTCTAAGCTCTTAAATGCGTTTTCGATTTTTAGTGCACAATTTGCGCAATCAAGATTTTTAATGTGATATCTTTTTCTCATATTATTCATTAATGTGTGTCAATGCTTGATTAAATATCAAATGAACATGTTCATCAGCAAGTTGGTAAAAGATTGTTTTTCCATCGCGACGATTTTTAACAAGGTTGGCATCTTTCAGTGTTTTTAGTTGATGAGAAATTGCACTTTGTGTCATATTTAGGATGACCGATATATCGCACACACATAGTTCAGCTTTTTCAAGAGCAAATAAAATCTTAATTCTTGTTGGATCCGAGATAACTTTAAAAAGATGACTTACTTTGTCAAGCTCTTGATCGTTTAATATATGTTTTTGAACTTCTTCAATTTGATCTGGATGAATACTCTTTGTATCACAGACATATGCGTTCATAGAAACCTCCTACATATGAACACTTGCTCATGTGTTCATGTATAGATTAACATAGAATAAATGATTTTGCAACAAAAAAAGGGTTTCCCCTTACTTTTGATATGCTTTATTTATTAAGTATAAATCAGCTAAGACAATAGCAACCGTATTTTCAAGGACAATGCCAATACGTCTTGCAATGCATGCATCATGTCTGCCACCAATTTTAAGCGCATCAACTTCACCTTTTTCGAAATCGAAGGTTTGTTGTTCTTTTTGAATACTTGATGTAGGTTTAACAAATACTTTGATAACGAGATCATTACCATTTGATAGACCGCCTGATGTGCCACCACTATGATTGGTTAACGTTTTTCCCTCTTGATTAGTCATCACATCATTAAACTCACTACCTAATAATTCGATACCATCAAAACCATCTCCGATTGAGACTCCTTTGACTGCTGGAATAGACAACATCATTTTTCCAATTTCAGCATCAAGTTTATGAAAGAATGGTTCACCGAGTCCTACAATCATGTTGGATACTCTAACTTCGACAATACCACCCACAGAATCACCTTTTTCAACGATATCTTGTAAATATTCATCAAGACGATTCATGTCTTTTAATGTGCCCACTTGAAGGAGCTTGTTGCTAAATTTAAAAGGTAAAATCATTTTTGCAAGACTTCCAGCAGCAACCAACGCTGCGGTTAGTCTACCTGAAAATCTTCCTCCACCTCGGTAATCCTGGAAACCTTGATATTTAACTTGTGATACAAAATCAGCGTGTCCAGGTCTTGGTTGTTTTTTGAGATGACTATAATCACTTGATTTAATATTTTCATTTTTAATCATTAAATGAATAGGTGATCCTGTTGAAAAACCATTAAAAACACCTGATAAAATATGCACATGATCCACTTCTTTTCTTGGGGTTGTTCCGATGTCTTTTGGCTTTCTTTTTTCGATGTCTTGTGCAATCAATTCTTCGTTTATGTTTATGCCTGCTGGCATCCCATCAACAACCACACCAATGGCTTCTTGATGCGATTCACCATATAAAGTTATTTTAAATAATGTTCCATAGCTATTCATGCTCAATCACTTCCTTTAACTGATTAAATAGGCTTTCAGAAAGTTTAATTTTTCTAGATAACCAAATTTCTTCTGATTTAATCGCTTGTATAATCATCATCGATATTCCATTGATACCACGTTGTGCAAAAGATAAAAGCCTTGTCTTTGGTGGGTTATATATGAGGTCAATAACTGTCTTAGTTTGTACCATTTCCTTCGGTATAATCGATTCGTGAATATTTGGATATGTTCCAACAGGTGTTGCATTGATAAATAATTCTATTTGAGAACTATTAATTTTTTCATAAGAAATAACATGTTTGAATAATGGATCAATCGTTGTTTTTCTTCTGGATGCGACAAGCACATGTGCACCTAAATCAGTTAAAGCAACATAACATGCTTTAGCTGCACCACCACTGCCTAACAAACAAACAGTTTTGTTTTTCACATCGATATTTTCTCTTACTAAACATCCAATGAACCCATCATAATCTGTGTTATCACCAATAATGAGACCATCTTTTTTATACAAGCAATTGACTGCTTGTATTTTTCTAGCTGATGGTGTTAATTCATCCACATGTGACATAATAAGCTGCTTATAGGGAATCGTCACATTTAAACCATTAAGTTTACCAGATCTAAGCATCGAAATGTATGTTGGAATCGCATCCTCTTCTACATCAAAAAGTTCATAGGACAACGGTATGTTTAAAAACTGTCCGATGGTTTGATGCAAGACAGGAGATTTCGAGTAACTGATGTTTTTACCTAGTAAACCTAAATTCATCATTTTTGGATGTCCTTTGATAAATCCATGATATGTTGGATAAACGATTGATAATATGGTTTTAATGTTTGATCTTCCATAAGTATTAAATATTTGTCGATTAATTCTTTTTCTCTTTTTGAATCAAAAATTGGTAACTGGTTTTCCTTTTTAAATTGACCAATAGCTTTAGAAATCGCCATACGTTTCACAAATAAATTCATCATCTCTACATCAATTTGTTCAATTTCTTTTCTAAGAGTTTCAAGTTTCATGAATGATGCCTCCTAAACGCTTATATTCATCATAAAAGGTTGGATATGATTTTTGAATGACTTCAGCATGATCGATAACGACATAGCCATCTGCTCGAATCGCTGCAATAGCAATCGCCATCGCAATTCGATGATCACCAAATGAATCAAAAACCTGGTTGCCTTTGAGTTTATCTCTACCTTTAATAATTGCTTCATCTTCTCGAATGACCATATCAACACCAAATTTTCGAAGTGTTTGATACATTGCATCTAATCGATCAGATTCCTTAATGCGAAGTCTTGATACATGTCTAAATACTGTTGTCCCTTTTGTTAATGCAGCTAGTACCATGAGGATAGGTCCTAAATCGGGTATTTGACTCAAATCAATGATTGTCTCTTTGGTTGTGCTAGGCAATACATGATATGTATCATCTTTTTTATAGTATTTGATTTTTCCTTGCATGTCTAAAACAATGTCGATAATCTTCTTATCACCTTGTTTGCTTGAAGGATTTAAATTACTCAGTTTAATCGTCTCACCAATTAGTCCTGCAACAATCCAAAAAGCAGCTTGTGAAAAATCTCCTTCAACTGTATATGAACCATGTTGATACAGTTGATTGCCCTTGATGTAAAAATAAGGATGTTCATAGCGTATATGGATACCAAATTGTTCTAATACATCGAGTGTTAAATCGATATAGCCTTTCGACTCAAGAGGGGTGACGTGTTCAATCACTGAATCTTTTTTTAAGAGTGGCAATGCAAAAAGTAATCCTGTAATAAATTGTGAAGAAACATTTCCTAATACTTGATAGTATCCTGCACGAAGAGGACCTTTTATTTCAATAGGAAGCTTTTTATTAGATACATATGTATACTCAATATTTTTTTGTTTAAATATCGATTCATAAACATCTAAAGGTCGTTCAGGTAGTTTCCCTTTACCTAAAAAAATGACTTTTTCTTTTTGAAGCAATGCAATAGGTATCATAAAACGTAAAGTTGATCCCGATTCCAAACAATCAAACTCATTTTTTTTAAGTTTAAAGTCACCACCAATAATTTGGTTTTCTTTAAACGTTACACCTAAATTTTCAAGTGCTTTTTTGGTTGCTGTTAAATCATCAGAATCTAATACATGCTTGACAGTAGATATACCCTGTGATAGCCCTGCAGCAATCACATAGCGATGAGATAATGATTTTGATGATATAACATCAACTGATCCAGTAAGTGGGGTCGGTGTAATCTTAATTTTCATACAAGCTCACTTTCAGTGATATGAATGATTTTAGCTACGCCTACTTTGGGGACAATAACAAATTGAAGCATATCACCTATATATTTTTTGTCTTTTTTAACTTGTTCTAAATAATCATGTGCACGCATAAAAGGTTCTTTAACTAAATCTCTTTGTATTAATAAATCTTTCACTTCTTCATAAAGAGCTTGATCTGTTTCACCAAGTTTTACCCCGATAGCAAGTGCAATAATCATGCCATAACTGACTGCTTCGCCATGCTTATAAACGAGATAATTGTGTTTTGCTTCAATGGCATGACCAAAAGTGTGACCAAAGTTTAAAAACATGCGTTCTTTCTTATCATAAGGATCAATTAAAACAACATCTCTTTTTACTTGAATTGCCATTTGAATTTCTTTGATCGTTACAAAATCGTTATGTAATAAATAATGATATAAATGCTTATCTCCTATGAGACCCGCTTTAATCATTTCAGCTAAGCCATTGTTATATTCTCTTTTAGGTAGTGTATCTAAATATTTTGGATTAATATAGACGAGTTTTGGGTTATAAAAAGATCCTATTAAGTTCTTCCCTTCAATCAAATCAATGCCAACCTTACCACCAATACTGCTATCTACCATAGCGAGTAATGTTGTTGGAATTTGAATAAATGGAATACCGCGATAAAGTGTTGCAGCAACAAACCCTGCTAAATCACCGACAACTCCTCCACCAAATGCAACAATCATATGATTGCGTTTAATCCCTTTTTTGATCAGTTGGTGAATGACATCGTGATAAACATCAAATGATTTTGATTCTTCACCTGATGGAAAAGTTACATATTCAATTTTAAAGCTTTTAAACGTTTCTCTAAGATGATCTTTATAGATACTAAAAACAGTCTCATCTGTAATCACAAACAACTTGTCATACGTATAGACTTTTTTTATCTCTGATTCTAAGTCACCTGTTCCATGATCATCTAAAAGAATCTCGTAATCTGGCATTTTAATATAGATCAAATGCTTTCCTTCTTTCTTTCGCTTCCTTCAAATACGTTTGAAGTTCTGCTTCATTGCCTTCTAATATCAATGATTTAATCTTTTCTAATTGCACTTCAAAATCGTTAATTTTGTTTAAAAGTGCTTCTTTATTTTCTAGAAATAATTCAGACCACATCACTTCATTGATTTTAGCAATTCTAGTTAAATCACGATATGAATCACCTGTAGCATCTTTAGTCATTGTTAAATGATCACTTTGAACAAGCGCTACTGCAAGAACATGTGTGAGTTGTGATGTAAATGCAATGAGTTCATCATGTGACTTGGCGTCCATCACTGTTATTTTACCAAATTGAAGTGAGTTTGCGATTTCACGTAGTAGTTTTTCATCTTTGTCAATTGATCTTGAACCTTGAACAATCAAGAAATTTGCATTCTTGAAGATCTTCGCATCTCTTGATAAAAAACCACTTGTTTCTTTACCTGCCATCGGATGATGCGATGTATAAGATACACCTTTAGGGAGTAATTCTTCGAGTTCACTCATCATTTTCGTTTTTGTTCCACTAACATCTGTGATCACTTGACCTTTTTTAAAAAGCTCTAAGTTTTCTTTGACAAATTGCACGTTATGCTCTGGATATAAAGCTAAAATAACAAGGTCACATGATGATAATCGTTTTAAATTGTTATCATCTTGAATAAAACCTTGTTTGATGCCTGTCAACACATGATCATGATTTCTGTTATAAGCATAAAT
>SBGC01000148.1 GCA_006226985.1 Bacillota bacterium
TGCCTTATAAGCTTATCTCACTCGTACTTATTTTAATTGGACTCTTCTGGATCTCTAAAGAGTTAAAAACAGGTGTATGTAAAATAAAATAAACTTGCTAAATCTCTCTTGAAGGCTTAAAATAATGGTGTAGGTGTGAGAGAGAGGGAGTGATACTTTGCCAAGAAAAGTAATTATTGAAACAGATGGTGTAAGACAAGAGTTTAACAATAACGAATTTATGCGACAATTTAGACACATGCGTCATCACCATGAAACAGAAAATGAAGTAAAACTATTTACTGATAAATCAGAAATGGTTAATTATGTTAATCAATTAACAGGTATTCAAAATGTTGAAATCTTCAAAATTGAAGACAATCTTTACAAAGTTTTAGTAACAAAAAAAGTAAAACATGAACATCGTTGCTGTCATGAGGACGAGCACGAAAGCGAAGAAAAAGAATAATTGATTCCAAAAAACACCTACAAAGAGGATGAGCAATCGTCCTCTTTCTTATTGACATCCTAAAAAATAGCGCGTATACTATAAATGTGACAGGGTTGTCATATGAGGTGAATATGCCAAAAGAAACATTTTTTAACCTATCAAAAGACAAACAAGAACGCATTATGCACGCGATCATTACCGAGATGGGTTTACACACATATGAACATATAAATATCAACAGTATTATTAGACAAGCTGGGATACCTAGAGGATCTTTCTATCAGTATTTTGAAGATAAAGATGATATGTATACGTATTTCTATCAGTATATCGGAGAAAAGAAATTTGCCTATTGGGGATCTCTACTTAATTTTGAAATCGATATGCCTTTTATGGAAAGATTTTATGCAATCTACAAGAAGGGTATTAACTTTATGCTTGACTATCCTGATTTGGTCAAAGCTGGACAAAAAATTATAGCTTCTGATTTTTTGAAACAAAATGATCAATATAAAAAATCAATGCAAATTGCGATTGATTTATATGCGAAATATATTGAAATCGATCAACAAAAAAATCGGATAAGGAATGACATTGATCCTAAATTTCTTGCATCTGTCTTGCTAGATATGCTTAATCGCACAGCACTTGAAGACTACTTAAACGATCAAATATCTCCAGAAAATATTGAAAAACACGTTATGATGATTATAAATTTATTAGAGAAAGGAATAAAACCTCATGTTTAGTGTGAAAGATTTACGTTTTACGTATCCAAAGAATAAAGAAGAAACAATTAAAGGTATCTCATTTGAAATAGCTAAAGGAGAAATCTTTGGCTTTTTAGGACCTAGTGGTGCTGGAAAGAGTACAACTCAAAAAATATTGATTAAACTTCTTGATCAATATAAAGGAATCATTTCCTATAATGGTGCAAACATCGCTGAACTTGATGATTCATTCTTTGAAAACATCGGTGTATCTTTCGAAATGCCTATCCATTTTTCAAAAATGACAGCCATGGAAAACATCAACTTCTTCTTAAAGCTTTATAAAAGAAACGCAAATGTCGAGGAACTTATGAAGTCTGTAGGTCTATGGGAAGATCGCGACAAAATGGTCTCTGAATATTCAAAAGGAATGAAGATTCGACTTAATTTTGTGCGTGCAATGCTCAATGAACCTGAAATGCTCTTTTTAGATGAGCCAACAAATGGTCTTGATCCTGCAAATGCAATGGTTTTAAAAGATTTAATTAAAGCATTTAAGCAACGTGGTGGAACCGTCTTTATCACATCACATATTATGACAGATATTGATCAATTATGTGATCGAGTTGCATTTATTGTCGAAGGCGAAATCAAAGAGATTGATTCACCAAGAAATTTAAAGATCAAATATGGCAAACGAACCATTAAAGTAGAATATAAAGAAAACGGATCAACGAAGACAGAAACATTTAATATGGATAATTTTGGACAAAACAAAGCTTTTCTTGACCTCATTCAAACAAAAGATATTGAGACGATTCATAGTGGAGAGACAACACTTGAAGAAATTTTTATTAAAGTCACAGGTGTTGGACTAAATCATCATGAATAGATTACTCATTTTAATTAAGGGAGAACTCCAAAGACTCAATAAATATCATGTGACTACAGTAAGTTTTATTGTTGCTGTCATCTGGTTTCTCTTACTATTCTTTATCGATGATGCTGATCTTTTAGCCCAAATGTTGCCGTTTGTCATTGTCATAGATGCAACCATGATGAGCATAATTTTTATTGGAGCTATCATGTTCTTTGAGAAAACAGAACAAACATTTTCAACGATGCTTGTCACACCAGTTTCCAATCAAGAACTCATCTTATCGAAAGCTATCGCGAATACGATTCATACCGTCTTATCATCTTTTCTTATTATCCTTGTCTTTTATTTCGTTAAAGATGTTGATGTGAATTGGATAGGTGTCATCATAGCACTTATTATTTCAGTGATGTTTCATAGCTTGTTAGGATTCGTCTTTTCATTCCATGGTAAAGATTTTACAACAATGCTCGTCAATGTCATGCTATATTCATTTTTATTTACGATTCCTTCTGCACTAAACTTTTTCAATATCATTTTTAAAGGACAGATTTGGGAATACATTCTTCTAATATCTCCAACACAAGCAGCAATTAAACTAATTGAAGTAGGTTTTGGTGGACCTTTATCGTGGAAATACTGGATAAGTCTAGGCGTTTTAGTGATTGGTGGTATCTTAGGCTACATCTACTATATTAAACCTAATTTTAAAAAATATGCTGTTAAGCAAAGTGGGGTGTAATCATGTTTAAACGCATCCTTTTACATGAAATAAAAAATATTAAACGCGATAAAATGTATGCATTTTTTGCCATCTATTCGGTTGTTTTAATTGTTGTTGCTTACTTTCTCATACCTTATATAGTTGAAAATGCAAATATCTTAGCTGCTCATCTTGTTACATTAGTCTTTATTTTAATGATCAGTTTTTTATTTGGAGCAGTTACAGGTTTTACATTACTTGATGATCAAGATGATAATGTCTTATTATCGCTTAAAATTACACCAATTTCAGTTAAAAAATATATTGGGATAAAATTGGTTACCAGTTACTTATTTGGTGTTATCTCAACGCTTCTACTTATTTTAGTGACTGAACTTATCCATACAGCAACACCCCTTGAAATACTTATGATAGCAACCCTCGCACCTTTTCAAGCACCTATTATTGCATTACTTATTAATATGCTTGCAACCAATAAAGTAGAAGGTTTTGTTATTATGAAATTATCAGGTATTCTTCTCTTAGCTCCTATTGCAGTTTTATTTCTTACCAATTGGACCGAAATCTTTTTAATGATACTTCCTGGCTTTTGGCCTGCACGCATGGTATCTATGCTTCTAACGAATGAAAGTTATCTTTTTAATTCATTTTTCCTTTACTTCATCTTAGGGTTATTCATTAATGGCTTAACTTTATTTTTATTCTTTGCAATCTATAAAAAAAGAATTCACATATAGGAGGTTTATATGCAAATACTAGGAATTATTTTACTTATTTATGGTGCATTTTTACTCGTAGGATTCATCATGCAGTTTCCATTTTTCTATCAAAATGCAAAATCAAAAGTACTTATTAAAATGATGGGGAAAACAGGATACAATATTTTACTTATCATCCTAGGTGGTATCGCACTAACGTTTGGCATCATCATTTTGACATAAGAAAAGGGACTTAGGTCCCTTTTTTGTTAATCTTCTATGCGTTCCCATGTTGAATCATGGTCAGTAAATCCATAGTCTCTTGTACGTTCATGTGCATTATAGATCGTAATAACAAAACTTCTTGTACGATTCTTCGTACTACTATTGATATAGTAATACTTACCTGTATCATTCGAATCTAGATCTAAGTCATTGACTGTTTGTAATTCATCAGTACCATTAAGCTCAATTCGGTAATCATATAAGTAGTTGTCTGGATCTAAAATTTTCACATTAAATGAGAAATATCCACTCTTGTTACGACCAAATCTAAACTTGTAAGCACCTTGATCTAGCATATAGAATAGGTTTGTTGAATTGGTATATCTGATGACTGTACTAAATTGAGGTAATGTTGTAACGATTGAGTCACCAACAGGTAGATTTGTATCCATATTTCTTACATTGATCACTATCACTTTTCCATCAAGCGATGGAACAAGTGCATTGCCTTCATAAACAACTTCAAAGATATACGAAACGTTATAGGTAACGTCAGTCACTGTGATATGGTAATAAACCATATTGTTTTGGTCTTCTGATGTAACACGATAAATGATAATGATGTCTTCATCTTCACTACCTTCATTCGCTGTAAAATCGGCAGCAAGCTCACTAATATAAATAGATTCTGGACCATCGACTTCTGTTGTCCATAAATCATTTGTTGCATCATAGCGAGAAATCGTCGCACCTAAAGGTAAATAATTCAAGAAATAAGGAATATAGGAATCTAGTGGAATATTGGAAACTTGTCCATCGACTCTAAAATCAGTGACAAGTGCAGTGTCTGCACCATCATAGTCAATACCAGCGTAGTATATCGACATTGCATAGTCGCTTGGTGTAATGACATTACCTAAATTATCCGCCTCATAGATAGGAGCGTATATTGTTTCTGTTGCTAATTCAGCAAATTGGATGTTGGATAAATAAGCATTCGTACCTGGATTCTTTCGAATATAGACATTACCCATATTAATTGGGCTATCACCGGTTCTTTGGTAAGTCACTGTAAACGTGTAATCTCCAGCATCAGCTGTTTCATCAACTGTAAATACTAAGTAATTGTCAGTTACAGATAAAGTTATACCTGTAATATCGGATGGTGTCACATTAAAATAACTATCTGGATTTTCGCTTTGTAAATTATAAACATCACTTGAATATGTGCGATCAATTCCATAGTCAATTGAAATGGATGTTGAAAAAGCTTCACGTGTAACAATAACTGGATTTAAACTTGTCATCGTCACCTTATTATTATTTCGATAGACATTGGTAATAGAAACAGCTCTTTCACGAATCTGATGTGTATAGTTTGTTGTTGATCCTGATTCTGATAAAAGAGAATACGTAATATTATAAATTCTAAATCCATTATCATAAGTGATACTACCAATGGACACATTCGATATTGTAGAAAAGTCACTAATTTGTATACGATCCAAGAAGGGCAATGTATAATAGAGCACATTTTCTTCATAGGGTTTAGCAAGTGGATCAGTCACTGCAGTAAGTGTTGTATTCGAAAAATCGAGTGGATAACCAAAATTAAGATATGATGTTAGTGTTGTTCCTGATGGTGTCACAGCACCTGATGAGTAATGTTCTATTTCTTCCACTGCACGAAGTGTAGATGCACCTTTCGTAAATGTGTAATAGATACGATTCTCATATGGCAATAATCTAAATCCTACCCGATACTCACCATTTCTAAGTTGAGGGCTCACATCAAGTGTTAGTGTAAATGGATAATATGTGGCATTTTGTACAAGTGTTGATGATAAACCAAAATCTTCATAATCAACATTGACATAGCTACTGGTGTTTGGATCATAGTATTCTAAAACAACATTATCATTTTCTGTTGTACCTATGGATAAAATGTCAGTTCCAATAGGTAATACTTGACTGTTATTTCTAAAATTAATACGAAGGGATGTATCGACATTCTCAACAGTTATGATAGATGGTACACCTGTTCTTACTGTACCTCCATCGATTTGGTAGCTATATGCATAAGGTAGTGTTGGACTTGCTTGATAAGTCACATTAAGTCGAATTAAATAATCCGATACGTAATTTTCATTTAAGAATGCATTATAATATTGCGAGACCTCTGAATAAGATGATATATATCCGATATTAATGAGACCTGTTTGTAGATTGTTTAGATCAAACGTATAGGTAAATAATGGATTCAAATCTGGCTTATTTTCAGGTAATACATTGGGATCAGCATAATCATAAAGTAGAGGTCTAAAACTACTAATATATGCACTCATGTTGGTTCCATATGGGAATCCATAATAGTCTTCAATCGTCTTAGCTACAACAGCGTTATTTGGCGTCATAGCGCCATATATACGATAGTTAACAGTAGATAGTCCACCACTAAATTGAAGCTGTGATAAATGGAGATTAAACGTGATTGTACCCGTAGGATTTTGCGTTGTTGGATGCACGACAGTTGGTAAATAGAGTTTCGATGATGACCCTCCCTCTTCTTCTAAACTAAGTGTAGATGAGGTGTCATCAAGTAATCGAGATTTATCACTATACATGGTCTGAAAGAGCTCTTCATATTGTGCTAAAAGATTCGTATATGTCACACTTTCGCTTGCTAAAATACGTGTTGGATTATCGTAGTCAATATCATAAGAAGGTAATAATCCTTCATTATCTGCAAGTGGTAATAGCTTATCAAATGTCATATTTGCAGGTAGAATGGAACCGAATGTTGAACCTGATGATGTCGCTAAGACATACATACCGTTCGGTCTTGAATTCATAAATGTTGGAGATAAGTTACCATTTTCTGAATAATAAATATATTGTTGTAAAACAGGGTCTGTTTGCATCGCAAACGATGGTGAATAGACATATTCACCGACTGGATCGTTTGGATCTTCCGTAATAACGGGTACCCCTTGAGGACGAGCAAAGAAATAATATGATGGCATATTATTACTATAATTGATGGTTGATCCTATAACTTTCGTTGATTCATCATCCCATACTTGATTATAAAGTGGCAAATCATGTTCATACTTATATTCATTGAGTGTCCCTACATTAACCGTACTACCAGATACTACACTCCAGCCTGTGCTACCATGTGTTGGAGCATCAGTCCTAGAAATGATTTCTGTTTGATAGGTTTGATTCGTAGAATATCCACCATTTCTTAAATATCTTCTACCATATATGGTTACTTCTGAACGATTAGCAGTTTTTGTATAGGTTGTTCTTTCCCAATAGCCTGTATTAATATTATAATTATATTCATATTTTCTTGAGGTTATTGTAATATTATAGTTATGTCTTTCAGCATTACTTGAGTTCCCAACACGTGTACTTGAATCTTGGAACCAATAAATTCCGGTAAAAACAGCTTGTGTTGTATCATTTTTTCTAGCACTATAATAAACTGCATTTCTAAAATCAAAGAAATAAATCGATGAGTTATAGTTATCTACTTGGTCGAGTCTTCCAATTAAGTCAACATTGGGGTCCATATTAACAATGAAGTTAAACGTTGATGTTGATGTATTATTACCATACATATATAAACTTGACCCACGTTGAAGACGACCAAAAATGCCACCAAATCCACGTTTGTCTTCAGGGTAAAGTCTCATATCACTATATGTATCAGGGAAAATGAATGTTGAATCAACAGGATAAAAATAATCTCTTATTGTTTCATAGTCCATAATATCAATTTGTGCATAATTTGCATAAGCTGATGCAGTCCCACGATTAAAAGCTCTAACTGTTCCATAATTAATAGCTGTATCAATTTTGACATAAAATGAAGTTGCAATAACAACAGTCGCTCCTGCGATACCGCCAGCAACATCTGTTGAACTGACCTGACCATGGTTCATCATGCGTCGCATAATCGATAAACCATAACCAATAATACCACCTGCAGATGCATTAATACCTGGTCTTTCTTCTGTTGATTCGCGCATGTATACGCGCACGTCACCATTATATAATCTCGAATAATATGTATTATCATAAGCTGGTACAATCGCATCTTGTGTAATGTCATGACGCATAAGGTTACCATTATATGAAGACAACGTACGATATTCATGGGTTGTCACATAATTTGAAATCGAAATTGTTAATGCTGAAACAATACCATAGTTAATACAGTTTGATAATATCGAATCCCAAATCGATGCTGTATTTGCTGTTCCATAAGGTGTATACACGTTACCATTACCAATTTCAATATATATCGCAATACCTAAAATACCACCAGCACGAACAAAGTTCTTAGAAACCCCAATAATACTTCCGCTATTTGATGAGTCATAGATTCTTGATTGTTCTGACATAACTGCAGATGAAATACCGCCAATCACGATACCATAACGATATTTTGTGTTTGATCCACCTGATGTAGAAGTTGTTCCAAATGTTACATTTCCTGTATCAACATTCGATGTATTTTCAAAACGAATATCGCCCATGTTTGCTGAGTTTTGGATATCCCCATCATTAAATGTTACTAATCCACCAGCATAGACGTTTGCATGTCCAGAAATTCCACGATAAATGCCATATGTTGAATACATTTGTGCATTATTAATCGAGTTTAATATACCCATGGTAGCAATCGGCATTGACTCCGTTCCAAGAGGATCCATATTACCTGAATTATTATAGTTTACAAATCCACCAATGTAGATATTATTTCTTTGTGAGTAATTAAATTGGTTTGATGTTATACCTGAAACAACGATCTCGCCGTTAACTAAACCATTTTTAATATAACGATTCATCGTTAAAGTCTTTGTTATACCAGCGATAAATAATTGTTTCTCGTTAACATTATCTCCTTGCATGATAAGGTTGTAAGCATAAATACCACCATCAAATGTTACATTTAAATAATCAACATTTTCAGATAGTGTTATACCTGCTAGACTTGTTGTTTGAGATAATGTTTGATTCTTCAATGTAATATCAGCATTGTTTTCAACAAATCGAAGTAATGTATACGCATTTTGTGTACTATAATAAACACCTGAATAATTATAAACATTGACAATTTCCATATCCATATCGTTTCTTGATTGTGATATGGTTAAAGATTGCCCAATATTATAGACAAGTGTTGTAAAATCTAAGTTTGAAAAATCTCCAGATAGTGGTGATTCTGTATAATAATCAAGTGATGCATTCGTATGATTGAATAAATGTATAAACTCAGCTGTTTCACTATGATTAGACACTAAAACACCTGATGAAATGATTTGATTGGTTCCTCTAGATTGAGGATCAATCGTGCCTTTATGTGTATAATTACCAACCGCTATACTCATTTCTGGGGCATAGCCTGTACTCATACCAATGACACCACCAACATACTGAGTCTCTGTCGATGCACTTTTCATTTCATATGTTTTGAGTGTGCCTTCACTCGTGAGTAAACCTAAAATATGACGATTGAATTCTGTATTGTTAACATATCCGATGACACCACCCATATACATGGTTGGTGCTGATGAAACATTCATCGTTGTTGAGGTTGTTCCTATACCCAAAATATCTAGGCTATTATAAGCATCTGTTAAGATGAGTTTTTCATTTCCGGTTGCTCCAACAATTCCACCAAAATGATATGTTGGATTGATTAAGATATCTGTTCTATAAACATGATTTTGTTTTGCATCTAATGTTCCATCGACATAAACAGATGAAATAAAGCCTGAAGCTCTACCTGCAATACCACCCGCATAAAACTGACCTAACGTCTTTGTTCCTAAATCAAATTCAACATCTGCAAGAACATTGCGAATAGTACCATCAATTAAATCACCTGCAATTAAACCGATATAATTGTTTACACCTGCATAACTATCTGTTTGTGTTAAGCTTACACGTGCATTTAAAAACATTAAATTATAGACTGATCCACGTAATATACCAAATAAACCTGTGTAATAAGATTCTTGAACCATACCATCAACAATATGAAGGTCTCTAATATAAATCGAATTATTTGCACCAGCAAACACACCTGAAAATTCTACAGTTGGTGTTGTATAACCGCGAGGTGCAACCCCACCCATATCAATATTGCCTGTAATAATATAGTTAAGTTCACGAAAAGGAGTTAATCCTTGTGGTCGTGTATAGTTAAGCATTTTAGAAAATGCAATCAAGTCTCTTTCATCATTAATAATGAAATAATTGGGAACTGTTATAATCTCATTTTCTTCACTGTTTAATGTAATTTGATAACTGCTATTAACAAATTCAAGTCCAAGAGTCGATGGGTATTTAGGATAAGGATTACTTTCTGCAGGATAATAATACCAACCTGAACCTAAAACTACATTTGTATTTCTTAGTGCTTGTGTTGTCATCGGAGTCGCATAACCGTTCGGTGTCGTAATATTATATGTATTACCTGCAATCGTTACGGTTTCTTGATAGAGTGTATCATCATATGCAAGATTCGAAATGGTACCTCCAATTGCATTATTAAATAATACGGGTTGTGCATCAAATCTTGAACCATATGAAGCATTGACAACAACTCTACCTGCAAAATAAGCATCTGTAAATGAACCATAGTTGTTATAAACAATGCCTGATGCATATCCTTCAGATGCAACCATACGAATACCAGCAACTAAAGCTGTTGATCGATAGTCAATAACGTAAACGTGATTGACGTCTCCAGTAGCTCTATTCTCACCAACGAGATTTGCTGCTTTATATAATGAATCACTTTCAAAGGTATATTCATATGTTGGATTGATAATACCAAGATTTTGAATGGTTCCTTCATTATATGCAAACATCGCATAAAACTCGATATAGGAAACGGTTGTTTCAAATTCTGTACCTTCATATAGAATTTGTGTTAATTTATCATATCCTGAAAAATATAGATTCCATATTTCAAAACCATTACCATCAAATGTTCCTTTAAATGCTTGTTGATAAGTCGTTCCTTCGATTTCAAAGTGATAACCAATTGGATTAAATTGTTTCGATTTCATGACTGTATAGTCGATATCTTGACCTAAAATATAGTCTAAGCTCATCAAAATATTGATCGCTGCAGGTGTTAGTTTAGTTTCAAATTGTGTATATTTTAAATCATATGAAACATCAAGAGAAAAACGATAGAGCTCTTCAGCTGTATCAAATCGAATAATTTTACCCCAAGTTAAAGGATTGATAAGGACAATTTGTGCTGAGGTTTGAGCAACACTATCTCTAAAATCCGTATAAGAGATATACGTCGATTCAGGAAGTGTAATTTCTGGCATTTCTTCATATGTATGTGTTCCTGTATTTCCATAGTTTTCTTCTGCAACGGAAATATGTTTAGGAGAAACAACAAAAACCATCATAAATGCGACAGATGTGAGTAAGAAAAATCCGATTGTAATCTTCTTTAAGATAGATTTCATGCCCAACTACCTCCCCATGGAGGAGTTAGTAAACCCCAATTATAAACAGGTGCATTATTTCCTGCTTGAATCGCTTCAACAATGATTGAAAATTGTAAGTGATAACCTACAGATTTTGTATCAAATTCATCACCATCGAACGCTTCAATAAACGGAATGGTTAATTGTGTTGATGACATATCTCTTTCAATCAGCTCTGAATAATAATAGTATCCATCTTCAAGTGAATTATTAAACCATTTTGTTCCTGGAACAACCACATCATTTGATGTAATACCACCTAAAGCGATTTCTGCATCAATTAAATCTTCATAATACACATCATTGACTAAAAAATAGCGATCAATGGCGTAGTTAATGGGTTTATCTACAATAGCTACTTCACCACGATTACCTTCATAATCAATGGTTGATAAAATAAGCGAGTCTACGATTGCAACACGAATATATGTATCTACTGTACTATTTACGCGGATATCAATACGTAAATTCGTAATATAATCTTCTGCATTCGTATCAGAGACATTTATATGGTAAACACCGGATTTTACAACTGCTGAACCTTCATATAGAAGTCTTTGACTGGGTTCGATATAGATACTATCTAAATACGCATGATAGTCAACTTGAACATTGGCAGCAGTCATAATAAATGAGTCTGTTCGGTTAATCAGCACAATCCAAGCAAAGCTAAAAGACCCAAAAAGGATCAAAATAAGCGATGTGATAGACATGACGAGTAAACGATATTTTCTACGCATAGTGCTCCTTATTATTCTTCTTCTCCAATAAATGAATATAATCCATCAATGAGTAATTCACCATTTTGAATACCTGTACCATCATTTGGTGTATATGGATCAAACCCAATAACAAATTCAACAACAAGGATATGGAGTGAAGGTAGGTTTGTTGGATCTAAAATACCAATGTTATTCGTAACAACTAAATTTTCACCCTCATATGTATAATCAAATAAATTACTTAAGCGATAATTTTCTAAAGGTAATCCTTGATAAATGATTTCATCATTGCTAATCGTGTCTAATCCAATATTTTGGATTAAATAGCTTGTATCATTTTCATAATCTGCTAATGATGAATACCATGTTAATTTAATATTAGCATTTTCAAGGAAGAAAAAGTTTGTTAAGTCGTAAGGAAGATCAGAAATTGTTGATCTTATATTTTTTAAGCTTAATTCTACTTGCATATCAGGTGCTAATATATCGTTATTATTTTTGATTGTAACACGAATATTGACATAATCAGCAGGTAAACTGTTTTGTAAGTAAGCATTTAGGTCAGCAGGTTCATCAAATGATGTATATGAACCACCATTTTTACCATATTCAACATCAAGCTCAACATCACGTCTCATGACATCAACATTGACTGGTTGTACTTCGTTAGTGGTTGTATTGGTAAACCAAGCATAAACAACAGTCGTAAATAATGCGAATGCGATGAAGAACATAACAAATGATTTAACTAAGTTTTTCATGTGGCTTACCTCCTTTAACAAAATAAAAAGCCAATTGACCCCAAATCTCTTTGAGAGCAACTGGCTACCTAATGTTTAGGCCCTATAGCTTTGCGTCACTAGGTCACCCTAGTTTTGCCAAAATTATAATTACTGATTTGATTGTTTAAGTTTTTCTTTTTCTTCTTCGAGTATCTTTTCATACTCTTGTTTCCGTTTTTCTTCTAAATCTTTTTTAAACTGTTCTTGTTCTTCAAGAAGTTTTTTTTCTTTTTCTAAGTTCCACTCTTTAAATAAGTGAATGACTTCAAAAACTAAGATGATAAGTAAGATAACGATAACAACTGGGAAGATGACATTTCTTGATTCAACAAGAATTTTAACAATCGGTTTTAAGAACGTTATCTTTGAAGAGAGTGTACCTTGATAAAGATCTTCTGTGATATATGGATCAGTACATGTACTTCCTTGCTGATCACTAACTTGGTTATTATCACCTTTTGTGATGAAACCATCGATAGGATTACCACTAACGATACGATGTATTTTTAATATTTGAATACATCCGTTTGTTGATGTTCGTAATGATTTAAAGACGATGACATCACCTGGAACTAAATCTTCATAAGGTTTTTTTTCGATAATCGCTAAGTCATATTGATCGAGAGAATCAGAATTATTTCCTACCATTGAATCGGATGGAATCAATGAGAATGAGGTATCTAAGATATAGAGTAGATTATTGTTTTTTTGAGCAATGGTTGCCATAAACATAATGCCTATGGAAAGGATAAAGAATAATCCTGCTATGATTGATATGATAATCGTCAATACTTTCTTCATCGATTAATCCCTCTAAAAACTTAAGATGCTTTCTTTAGTTTTTCCTCATAATCCTTTTGTATTTTTTCTTTTGCTTGTTCAATTCTTTGTTTAGACAAAGCTTTCGTCTTTTCTTTTTCTACTTTAAGTTTTTCTCTTTGAATGCGACGTTGCTCTTTAATTTGTTTTTCTAGTTTTAGTTTTTCTTGTCGCTGTTTAGTACGAAGTGCACGCATTTCTTGTTGATACTTTTGAGCTGCCTTTTTCTTTTCAAGAGCGATAACTTCTTTTTCTTCTTCTTTGAGTTTACGTTGATTTTCTTTAAGTTTTTCCTCAAATGCTTTTTGTTCATCCGTAAGGATTTGTTTTTGTTCAGATACAATCGATAAGTAGTCTGTGAGGATACCTTGATTTTTTGCTAGGTTTTCACGTTCAATACGAATACGTTCTTCAATTGCTTTCTTCTTCGCATCATCGATGATCTTACGTTTGTTTTCCTTGATGAGCTCTTTATCTAAGCGATCAATTTCTTTAAGCATTCTTTTCTCAAGACGAATTGCATTATTATAGTCAACTTCTTTTGTTTCACGAATAATTCTTGCAACTCTTGCCTTATCTTTTGCTTTATTAACACTTTGTTCTAAATCTTCTTTTACAAGTTGTTGGAAGAAAATATCTTCTAAATCTTCATCATCTGTGTCAAATTCGAAGTATGAGTTATATAAAGCATTGGTAATCGCGATGGTGTCTCTTAAAGCTTTTCTTAATGCCACATCATAACTTGATGATCCATCAAGATGTTTATCAAGATTTTTCTTAAAAATAGCCTTATTTTGTTCAAGATAATATTGATTAATCTGTGTGTTTTCAACTTCATAAGGATCAGGGTTTTTCACAATATCCTTTAAATGTCTTTTCACATTTTTAATTGACTTTTTCTTGTACTCATTAACATCGATAAATTCAAAGCGATCTTTTAAATCTTTTTGGTTACCGATGATTGATGTGAAAGCCATTAAAACTGTTTGATTGATATTTTTTAAGTAAGGTTTATCAAGTGGTAAATTGGATTCTTTAACCTCTAAATCAAAATCGAGTAAGTTATACTTATCAAGATATAACCATAGGATGTAGCAGTTGTTGTAATCAACGTTTTTTAAGATAATGGACGTCTTCATAATCGGTGGAACAACAGGTTTTGCATTTTTTAACTCAATCATGAATGGTGTTTCTCTTAAACCATTGATTTTCTTTAACAGGTTCATGACACGTCGTAACAGTTCATGATTTCCTTCTTTAATCGATTCATCATCTAATTCTTCTTTTATATTCAAATCAATATTCAAATCAACTTCTGATTCACGAATATTGAACTTTGATTTCAAATTGAAATGTTTCTTTTCGAAAGATTCAACATTGTTTTTAATAATTTCATAACGACTATTTACAAAACGGAAGAGACGATCGATCAGTGTTTTGATAAAACGATTTTCATAGATAGCATATTCAATTTCTGCATTTGTGACTAAGATTTTTTTAGGAACTACCATATCATCTCTAATTTCTTTGATAAGATGAGTATTAGCTGCTAAATGTCTGACTGAATCGCTATTTATTTTCTTAGCTTTTTCTATCACTGTCACTTCTTGTTCATAGCGTAAACCTGATTTTGCATTATTGGTGATCTTGTTTAAACTAGGAAAAAACGATTCAATCGTTCCAATCCAATCTTCATGAAAATGTTTGATTTCAGAAATTGATTTTTGATAGATCTCGTTTTGTCCAGATAGGAAAGCGTGATAGAAGACATTTGGAAACTCTTCATTCAACTCTACCTCGTAGAACACCTCATTCATCGTTTTCAATAACTGGGTTAGATCGCTAACTTTTTTCATCTAAACCCTCCGCTAGAATTGTCGTTTAATGTTGTTTAAGTAAGCTTGGCATTCCACAAATTGATTTTTACCAAATAAACGATCTATAAGTATTGATAATTCATTGATTTCAGTTTGCAAGAATGGTAAGTTTAAACTTTCGAACTTTCTAAAAATTTTACGTGCAACCATATAATCAAGACCTTCGTATTCTGTTCCACCACATGCTACATAAACAGGAACGAATGCACGAATTTGTTTCATGATACGGTTACCAAACGTAACTTTTAAGTTTGTTGTAATAAAGGCATCTAGTTTTTCTAAGTTTTCAAGAGCTTTAATCGATAATGCATGATCTTTAGAAGCGATTCTAAAGAGATCTTGAAGATAGTCGTTACTAAATGTAATTCCCTCAGTTTGTGGAGCATCGATATAACTTGACTTAGTGTTAATTTCTATCGGTGTCGCACGGTCATATACCTTGTCTGTAATGGTAAATGTCGAGTCATCTTTATTTGCTGTACCGACGAACCATACGTTTTGAGGTAAAAGGATTTTCCCATTTTTAATATGTTTAGGATCTCCTGGTTGTGAATCTGGAACAATGTCAACCCACCATTGATCAGGGTCAGGCATTTCCATTAAGGATAGGAACTCAGCAAAATAATATTCAACACGGGCTAAGTTCATTTCATCTAAGACGATGATACATATATCATCACGATAGGTTGTTTCATAGATAGCTTTTAAGAAGTCTGTTTCATTGAATTTCTTCGTAAATTCATTTAAGTATCCAACCATTTCTGCACGATCTCTCCAAGAAGGTTGAACAGCGATAATGTCAGCATTTTTACCAAAGAATTTTCCCATAGCGTATGGTAATGATGTTTTCCCGGTACCAGATATACCTTCTAGAATCATGGTTTTTGAAGTCGCCATCCCTGCAAAGAATGCTGAGATAATTTTCCGATCATAGAATAATCCTAATTTAGATGCTGAGAAGTTAATAAAACGTTTCACTAAGTCTTTTAAATTAATCATGTCTTCATCACGCATGTGTATTGCAGTAATCGTATTCTCATACTCTTTATCGACATGGATTAATTTAACAAATCGAGATGGTCCTGTATATGCGTCTTTTTTTGAATCTTCTGGAAAATCTTTATCGTTATCAGAACCGGTTCCAATACCTCCACCAATTTCACCAACTTTAAGAGCAAGAATTTTATTCTTTTCTTCAATCAGTTCAATCGTCTTCTGGTTAAGGAATGTGATTTCTTCAAGAAGTTCGTCTTTTTCAATCTCTTTTCGGGTAAATTTAACAAATTTACGACCTATTTGATACCCTTTTAACGACAAAAAGGCAACAAATGCTATGTTGATCAGTAGTACCACGAATGCCATAACCCAGTCAAGTAAACTAAAGTTACTACTAGCAGCGATGAAGTTTTTAAAATACCCTGCAACATCATTAAATAGTAAATCGGCAAATGCTTCAAATAATCTTTTGAAAAATTCACCGATATTCGCAAATAAGTTTCTAATGAAGTTGATATAGTATCGTGCGAACTCTACCATAGGTCACCTTGTAATAAGAATTTTTAAAGACTATTTTTGTTCTTTCTTTAATTCTTCTAATATTTGTTGACGCATCTTTTCTTTTTCAGCTTCTAGATTAGCTAATGCTTGTTCTTTCTCTTTTTCAAGATCAGAGGTTAGTTTTTCTTTATTAATCATAAACACATTTTTCACAAGGAATACAGTTTCAATAATTAATAACAAAAGAACTGGGAATACAACAAACATTAAAAATCCATTAGGGGTTTGAATCGTTTTCATTGCTTGACCAAAACCAGGTAATTGTCCTGTATATACACCTAATACATTTTCATAAGAGATAGCTTCTAGATATGTTTCTTGATAATTCACATAACCTGGATCTTCTTCATCCGGCATCTCTGGAGCAGCATCTCCGCGTGTAATATAAACAACTTTACCATTATTGTCTTCAGTAACTTCAACAATTCTATGTGTAATCAAACCATTTCCACCAATACCAGGAATGTTCATTTTGAAGTAAGTGATAATATCTCCAACTTTTAAGTTTTGTTTCTGTGATTCACTGGGAATACGCACAAAAATCAAGTCTTTAGTTGAAAAAGAATCTTCTTCATCTCCATCCATAGAACTCGTTAAAACAGTTAAGAATCCACGTCCACCAATATTTGCAATATCACCGGTTGTTTTTAGCTTAGTGTTTGCAACAGCGAATAATATTAAAATGAGCAATGCAGAATAAAATATAACATTCAGTGAGATTTTTGTAACTCTCTTGACTACAAGTTTTTTATTGCTCATAAATATCCTTTCGATTTTCCTAAATGGGTGATCCGTGTGACCTAAGTCGATCACACGGACCAGACTAGAATAGGAAATTAGTAATTAAATGTTTTAGTACTTATTAAGCAGCAGCAATGAATCTCAAACCAGTAGTAATTGTTCTACCTAAGATACCATTAAGAGCTTCTGCATCCCAACCTTCTAACCAAATACGGATCACGATAGTTCCATAATATTCTTGGTCATGAATAGCTGATTGACCTGAAGTCATTGTTAAAACCTTAAGACCAACGCCTGGAGCGATTGAAGTTACTGTTGAAACAGTAGTCACTGAATCTGCACCACCAGGAAGTGTGTTTGTACTTTCATAGTAGAAGTTAACTGCACCATCAACACCTATACCACCATTTGTTAAGTCAGCTGCTGATAAACCACCAAGTACTGTGTTTGTATTTAATGCTGGGTTTTCATAAACGTGAGTAGTTACTTCTGGACCTGTACCAGGATCAACCATACCAGTAATTGATAATCTCATTGCATCAGCTGCATCAGTTGGATATGTTTGTGTAGTATTTCTTGGATTTCCAAGTGAGTCAACGAATGGAACAGCTGGACGATATTGTACAACACCACTTGTTAATGATACTTGATCCCAAGCGATTTCATCTGCTGAGTTAGATCTGAAGTGTAGAGGAATTTCTACATAACCTGATGTTGTAATGTCACCGATTGCTCCAATACCTAATGTTCTAAATGTTCTACCATCTTGTGAAGTCACATGTGTGAACAATGGTTGTCCGCCATATGCTGCATCGAGGTAAGCTAAGATATCAGCAGTTGTTAATGTAGTTCTCCACACTAAATCTTCTGGTAATGTAGCTAAATCGTCAACTGCGATTTCGATACCGGCATCCATAATAATGTCTACTTCAAAGTCTTGAATTACTGATGTATTGGTTAAAGTAAACCATGCAAATGTTGTTGTTCCAAGTGTTGCAACTGTTACAACAACTGTTAATACGGCAAGTATTAATTTTCTAGTCATTTTTGTCATTTTTCTAGTCTCCCTATATTTCTTTTTATTTTTTTATGTTAATTAACCTTCGTTAATTTAACCCTTATTCGTTTGCTGGGTTAGCTAATTTGAATTGCAACTGGATTCTAATTTGATCATTCCCAATTGCATCAAATGCATCTGCATCCCAACCTTCAACCCAAATGTTTATTCTGACTTTGGATTGGTAATACGTTCTTTCCTCATCACTGATTAACTCTGTTTCTTGTAGAGTTGCTATCTGTGATTCATTATCGAGTGCTTGATACGGATTTTGTGGGTCCATCAAGGACAATCGATAGGTAGTGTTTGGGAATGTTGTCGGTGGAAACAAGTATAATCTTGCTCTTTTGTTGAAGTAACTGAGCATTCCAAACGATACACCATAACCTCTTGCACTATTTTCTGAAGGATCATAGATGATATTCTTTAATTCATCTATTGATCTTTGATCGAGAGGATTCATATCATCTCTTAATTCTCTAATACCAATTCTTAATGCATCACTTGCGTAATATTGATCAATTGAACCTACATTAACTGTATCTTCTGGAAGTGGTCCATTGAAGAATGTTTCATTCGACATCCAATATACACCACGTGAGACAACAAACGTTCCAAGCATATCGTAGTTGTAATAGTCAATCAAAGTATTTATATTGTTGAATAAATAGATTGCTCTTTCAGGTCTTGTTGATCTAAACCATAAATCAAATGTGACATAGTGGAAATTAGGAATTGCTTCGTTATGTCCTCTTAATCCTCCGGTGTAAAAGTTAATGTTATCAAGTGTTGTTGCATCATAGAGTGTTACACCTTCAAATAATTCTGCAATTTCTTCTCTCGGTAAGCTATTGTAAAATGTTTCGCCGTCAATTGAAATTTGTAAATCATCTCCAGCTGAGGCTGTTAATCCAATACCATCAATATTATTAATGGTTGCGAGTGATACCCATGCATATGCGATCACTCCTATTGTGATGATCATCGAAGTTGAAATCAGTAAGATGAGAAGAATTCGTCTTAAAATTCTCATATCATCACCACTAATCGAATGTGTTAACTGTGAAGTTCATCGTCAATCTGATTCGACCACCGATAATTTCATCGGTTGTATCAGGATCATATCCTTCTAACCATATAAGTATACTGAATTTTTTAATTTGCCCTGGTTTGAAATTTGTGAATGTCTTACGCATAACCATTTGTTCAGTAATGAATGGAGTACTTTCTGGCATAATGTCTGGGTAATATGGAGGATTTTCTAAATCAATTCGATCTTCCATTTGATACATCGACTGTACACCATCTTCAATCACGAGTACTCTTACAGCGTGATCTAATCTACGGTTAACATCGGTAATTCTCACGTAATATGTGATATCTACTGTCTCGTTACCTGTGTTTTGAATATAGAAGGTATACGCAACGTATTCATGATCAGGATCTGTATAATTACCATTGGTTGCTTCAACTTCTTCAATCTTTAACCAAGAGTATGTCATATCTCTTGCTTCATCGATAGGTTCAGTCATCAATCTCGATAGTTGTTCGTTAAATGAAGGTTCCTCTGAGATGACGATTCCTCTTATTGCTGCTGCTTCATCAACTGAAATGACGAAGTTACCAGCATTTTGTCCATAAAAGGTAATAATCGCGAATGCAATGGATAACATGCCTGAGATAATAATACCGAGTGTTACAATTCGATTTCTTATTCTTCTTTTTCTAAATCCTAACACATTCGATAATCTCATGGGATATCCTCCTTTACATCGTTTTGATGATTCCTTTTTTGATGTTAATGTTAAGAAACAAAAAAGCCAGTGTCATCTCTAATGACAACTGGCTACCATTTCAGGCCCTTTAGTTTTGCGTCCCTAGGTTTCCCTAAGTTTGCCTTTTACATTCGGTATCAAGAAACTGATACACCTTGATTATATTGCAAGTGATTCTAATTGTCAACACATTTTTTTACATTTTTTAAATATTTTTCCAACCTTCAGTTCCGATGTACCCACGTAATGCCTCTGCAGAGAGTGGCTTACTAAAGTAAAAGCCCTGCATGATGTCAATATTATACTTCTTCGCTTCATCAAGCATTTCTTTATTTTCGATCACTTCACATACAACTTCATACTTATTTCGCTTAGCAAACTCAACTAAAAGCGATGCGAACTTAGCTTTCATGTAGGATTCTTCTTCTTTTAAAAACTCGTTGTCAAGCTTAATAATATCAATATCAAGTTCCTCAACGCGAGATAATGTTGCATAATCAAGTCCGAAACCATCAATAGCAATTTTAAATCCTAACTCTTTTAGTTTCTTCAAGTTTTTAAAGATATTGATTTGCTTATCGAAAACAGCAAATTCGATGATTTCAAGAATAATACTATCTGCACTCATGCGATACTTCTTTAAAATCTTTTGGAAATCCATTGCAAGTGAATCATTCATCAACTGTTTTGGTGATAAGTTCATTGAGAATAAAATTTCTCTTTTTGGAAATTCTTGTTTAAGTTCTTGATATGTTTTAATCAATGTCTCAATACCCCATAAACCAATCCAGTTAATATCACCAGATTGTTCCATAATACCTAAGAACTTAAAGGGTGATAATAAACCGTGTTCAGGGTGATTCCAACGAATAAGTGCTTCAACACCATAAAGATTGTTTGTTTTTACATTAATCATCGGATGATAGAATAATTGGAATTCTTTATGTTGAATCGCATGCTTAATCTGATAATAGTATTCAACATGTTCACCAGCTTGATCACTCATTTCTTCATTATAGACTCTAACAGCATTACCACCATTCTTTTTAATGATGTATGTAGCAATCTTTAATGAATCAAGCATATCTTTAAGTGTAGAACCGTGCACGGGATAGAAGGCAATCGCAATCGATCCGGTAGCGTTAATTTGTGTATCACCAAATAATTTAATGGATCGACCAATCGCTACTTTTAATTTGTTTCCTAAATCGACAACTTCTGTTCGGTCATAGTCCATGGTGAGAAAAATAAGAAACTCATCGTTTTGAAGTCTAGCAATTTTAACACCTTTTGGTAATACATATTCAATATTTTTTACAATTTTTTCTAATATTTTCTCTGATTCAGTTTGACCAAAGGCATTAATAAAGTCTGAGAACTTATCTAAGTCAATATATATTAGTGAGAATTGACCATCTTTACCTAAGCGTGCCATATATGATGTTATCATCGATGTAATTTCTGTTTTAGATAGTACACCTTCAATAGATAATGCTCTTTCTTCAAGAATTCTTTT
>SBGC01000078.1 GCA_006226985.1 Bacillota bacterium
GCGAAACCAATCCACATACCCATCGAAGGTATTACTCAAATACCGCATTTCTCACTAAGAAATATACCGGATTTAGATCTCATCATGAAGCACATCAAGCAAGAAAATCCTCAACACGCAACAATTGTTGGAGCGGGTTATATTGGTTTAGAAGTTGCAGAAAATCTCGTTCAAAGAGGAATAGAAGTAACTATGATCGAAAAAGCGAACGAGATTCTTCCAATAGTTGATGAAGAAATGGCTGTTTATATACGAAAAGAACTCGAGAATCGTGGTGTAAACGTATATACAGATACTGAAATCGTCCATATTAAAGACCATCAAGTGACGCTTAAATCAGGTATTAACTTTAAAACTGATTTTCTTATCACTGCTGTAGGTGTTTTACCAGATACGAAGATTGTCAGTGATGCAGGAATTAAAACGGGTTTAAGAGGTGGCATACATGTTGATAAGTACTATATGACATCACATGAGCATATTTATGCTGTAGGTGATGCTATTATTGTGAAGCATCAAATCTCATGCCAAGATGCACTTATTCCACTTGCATCACCAGCAAATCGACAAGGTAGACAACTTGCAGATATTTTAAGTGGACAAAATGTCACAAATAAAGGTACACTAGGAACATCCATCGTTAAAGTGTTTAATTTAAGTCTTGCATCTACAGGTTTAAATGAAAAACAACTTGTTAATCAAAACTACAAAGTTATGCATTTAAATGCAAATGATCACGCAAGTTACTATCCTAATGCTACACCCATTTATTTAAAAGTTATCTTTGACCCAGAATCAGAAATGATACTCGGGGCTCAAGCTGTTGGTGAGAAAGGTGTCGATAAACGGATGGATGTGATCGCAACTGCAATAAAATGCAAGATGAAAGTCACTGATCTACAAGAACTAGAGCTATCTTATGCTCCACCTTTTGGTAGTGCAAAAGATATTATCAATCTTGCGGGTTATGTTGCTTCTAATATTATTTCTGGTATTACGAAGACTGTGCAATGGTATGATGTTAAAAAAATGATTGAACAACAAGAAGATGTTGTATTCCTAGATGTAAGAAATAGCTTTGAACGAGAAGCATATGGATACATTAAAGATTCGATTAATTTAGATGTTGATCAGCTTGCTCAAACATATGAGCAATTACCAAAAAACAAAAAGATTATTACGTATTGTGATATTGGAACTAAAGGTTATCACGCAGAGTTATTCTTAAGATCAAAGGGCTATGAAGTCTATAATTTAGATGGAGCTTATAATATATTATCAAACATGTTAAAGGAGCATATTTATGTTTAAAAATGTTAAAATGAGTGAATTTGAACAAGCATTAAAAAGTGGGAATGCGCATATATTAGATGTGAGAGAACTATATGAATACGAAGAAGGACACGTTCCTGGTTCGATCAATGTTCCAACATCTGAATTTTTAAAACATATGCATTTAATTGAGAAAGACAAACATTATTATATTATTTGTCTAACAGGTTCCAGATCGCAAATGGTTGCAAGATATTTAGACCAGCAAGGTTACCAAGTATCAAATGTTTTAGGCGGCATTATCGTTTATCGTGGTGAAATTGAAGAATAATCTTTAATATAGTAAGCAAAGAATAGCATAAAAACATGTGTAAGAAAAAGATTCAGTAAAATATACTGAATCTTTTATGTCGTTAAAGAGATGTTTTAAACATTCATATTCAAACAAAGAACAAATAAGCATAGATATTGTTTGTAAAGATCAAAAATTAAAAAACCTATAAAAGTAAAATAAAAAAATATTATACCAAAAAGTGAACGTTTTCATTGCGTTTTTGCTTAGTCCCCTTGTATTTTTTACATTTAAGGAGTAAAATCTCAACAAATAGCAATATATTGGAGGACAATATGAATTACTATGTAAAACGCGTGTTATCCGCGATTTTGACTTTAATCATCATTACAACCTTAACTTTCTTTATGATGCGAGCGATTCCTGGTGGACCATTCACAAGAGAAAGATCGCTTCCCGTTGAAATCGAAAATGCGCTTTTAGCTAAGTACAATTTGGATGCTCCAATCTTCGAACAATATGTAGATTATATGACAGACCTTGCACAATTGAAGTTAGGTCCATCATTCTCACTTAAAGGCTTTACCGTAAATGATATTATTTCTGAAGGATTTCCTGTGACTGCAACGATTGGATTTTTCGCAGTCATACTCATTATTCTTGTCGGAATACCCATTGGTATCATATCGGCATTAAAACAGAATAAGCCTATCGACTATATCGTGATGATCTTTGCAACACTAGGCGTAACCATACCGAGTTTCATTGTGGCTACGCTGTTTTTGTATATATTTGGCGTTAAATTAGGTGCTGTCCCTATTCTCTTTAGAGCAGATAACGTCTTAACCTATATCGGACCAGTCCTAGCATTAACAGGATATTCGGTATCGTTTGTAGCAAGACTTACTCGATCATCCATGCTTGAAGTATTACAACAAGATTATATTCGAACTGCACGTGCTAATGGTATTTCCGAGTTTAAAGTTCTCAGCAAACATGCATTAAAAAATGCTTTGATTCCTGTTATCACTTATCTTGGACCCATGATTGCAGCCATTCTTACAGGATCATTTGTTGTTGAAAATGTGTTTGCTGTTCCTGGCATTGGACAAAAGTTTGTTGAAGGTGTTACAAATCGTGACTATACACTGATTGTAGGTGTCACTGTATTCTATGCAGCTTTCTACATTATTATGGTCTTAATTGTCGATGTCCTTTATTCATTTATTGATCCACGCATAAAACTTGGGAAAAGGAGAGCTGACTAATGAAAACAGAATTCAGATTGCTTGAAGCATCAGAAAAGATCAGTAGTGAGCAAATTCGTCCAGGTTTAACATATTGGAAAGACGCTTGGCGAAGACTTAAGAAAAATAAGCTTGCGATGATTGGTTTAGTAGTCATTGGTTTAATGACATTGTTTGCAGTGGTTGGTCCGTTGTTCACACCGTACAAATATAGTGATCAAAAGGTTGGATTTACAAACCTACCACCTCGAATTGAGCTCATGAAAACTGGTGATCAATATTTCTACTTTAATGGTGATTATTATTTCTTATTTACAAGTACCAAAGATGGACGATTATTAGAAAAACTTGATAAAGTAAGTACCAATCAAGTCACTAAACAAGTTACATTTGATCTTGATGGGGAATCAGTTATTGTCGATTT
>SBGC01000120.1 GCA_006226985.1 Bacillota bacterium
CCGCAACAAACGAAAAAAACATTTTCTAAAAAGTCGAATGCACAAGCAGTATCGATTAAAGAAATTCCGCTTGATTCTTACCGTCTCGATAAGTATCGCAATGAAAAAGGGGATACTTACTTTTTAGTTGAAGGAACCATTTCTAAAATTGAAATGCGTCAAATGCCCAACTCCATCTTATTATCATTTGTTCTTGGAGATGAAGATGATGCGATTTATGTTAAACGCTTTTTAACATCGGAAAGAGATCGCGAATTAGGTAATTCACTTCAAGAAGGTGATTTAATCTCTGTTGAAGGAGATGCTGATTTTGATGCTTATCAAAAAGATGTAGTGATTAAAGCCAAAGCGATTAATTTTATTGAAAAGTCAAAGAAAGAAGAACGACTCGATAAAGCTAAAGAAAAACGCATTGAATTTCATATCCACACAAAGATGAGTAACATGGATGCAGTCACTGATGTCCAAGATTATGTCGATCAAGCAATTAAGTGGGGACATGAAGCGATTGCGTTTACAGACCATAATGGTTTATATGCATATCCAGATATTTTCAAAGCAACAAAAGGTAAAGATATCAAACCTATTTATGGTGTTGAACTCGATTTTGTTGATGAAACAAACTTTAAAATTACAACGAATACATTAGAAAACATTTTGTTAAAAGATGCCAAATATGTTGTTTTTGATATTGAAACAACCGGTTTATCAGCAACACGCGATAAAATTATTGAAATTGGTGCAGTTAAAATTGAAGCAGGTAGTATTACTGAACGCTATCAAACATTCATACATATTGATGAACCACTTTCATCATTTACAACAGAACTCACCGATATTTCTGACGAGATGTTAAAAGATGCACCAAGAATTGAAGATGAACTTCCCAAGTTTTTAAAGTTTATCGAAGGTTCTATTTTAGTTGCTCATAATGCATTATTTGATGTTGGACACATCAGAGAAAATGCAAAAGCTTTAGGTTTATCCTTTGATGATCATTTAGTGATTGATACACTAAATCTTGCGAGATATTACTATAATGAGCAATTAAAACGGTTTAACTTAAAAGCTGTTGCTAAACTCTTTAAAGTCAAACAAGAACAACATCACCGTGCAGAAGATGATGCATTTGTCACTGCACAAATATGGTTATTTATGCTAACTGATTTACTCGCTAAAAATATTAAACACTATCATGAGATTAATGAATCCATTGATGAAAAAGAAGCATGGAAACATATCATGCCATATCACTTAAATGTGTTAACACAAACCCAAGAGGGTTATAAAAATTTATTTAAACTAATCAGTGATGCACTCACAACGCATTTCTATAAAGGACCTCGTGCATTAAAATCTGTATTAGATAAATATCGTGAAGGACTCCTTGTTGGTAGTGGTTGTGCAAATGGTAATGTCTTTGAAGCTGCACTTAATCAAGGTGATGATGAGTTAAGAGAAGCGATTTCTTACTATGATTACATTGAAGTGCAACCTCCTCAAGCATATAAGCATTTAAAAGAAGGTTTAGGACCATTCGCTGATGAAATTATTGAAGCTGTAATTACGAAAATTGTTCGCGTTGCAAAAGATGAGAAAAAGATTGTGATTGCATCCGGTGATGTTCATTACTTAGAGAAAAAAGATGTTTTATATCGTGAGATTTATATTAGAACTCCACTTGTTGGTGGAGGTATTCATGATCTTCAACGCTATAATACCATGCCAGAACAATACCTTTTAACAACCGATGAAATGCTTAAATCAATGAGTTTTTTGGGTAAAGAATTAGCCTATGAAATCGTTGTTAAAAATACACATGTTTTAAATGATTTGATTAATCCTATTCAAGCATTTCCTAAAGCACTCTATTCATTACCTGATGATGCATTCTCAAGTTTACTCGGTATTGACTCCATATCAACTGAAGTGAAACGCTTAGTCTATGATAAGATGCAAGCTATTTATGGATCAAATCCACATCAAATAGTTAAAGACCGTGTGACTAGAGAGTTAAAAAATATCATTGATAATGATTTCGCACCAAACTATTATATATCACATTTACTCGTTAAAAAATCTCTTGATGATGGTTACCTAGTTGGTTCACGCGGATCGGTTGGTTCATCACTTGTAGCAACCCTTCTAGACATCACAGAAGTGAATCCGCTTAAACCCCATTATGTGTGTCCAAATGGCGATTTCACTGTGTTTCATTTAACTGATGAAGAGATCCATCAATATGGATTAACGAAAGAACAAAGAGACTTACAGGATAAGATGAAAGGCTATCAAGCTGGCTATGACTTACCTGATCAATTATGCCCGATTTGTGGAGCAAAACTTAAGAAAGATGGTCACGATATTCCCTTTGAAACCTTCTTAGGATTTGATGGTGATAAAGTACCTGATATCGATTTAAACTTCTCTGGTGACTATCAAGCAAAGGCACATGCTTATGTGCGTGAGCTTATTGGCGAAGACCATACGTTTAGAGCTGGGACGATTCAAACGGTTGCAGAACGTAATGCTTATGGTTATGTCAAAGGCTGGCTAGAAGATAAACATATTGAAGCGAGAGCTGCACAAATCGAGAGACTTGCTAAAAAAATTGAAGGTGTTAAACGTTCAACAGGACAACATCCTGGTGGGATTGTGGTTGTTCCTAAATCAAAGACAATTTATGATGTGACACCGATTCAATATCCTGCTGATGATATAACTTCTGAATGGAAGACTACACATTTTGATTATCACTCTTTTGAAGCGAATTTACTTAAACTCGATATCTTAGGTCATGATGATCCAACGATGATTAAGTTTTTGATGGATTATGTTGAACAGCATCCAGATGAGTTCCCTTTTAATCGTGCTCAAGATATTCCTTTAGATGATCCAAAAGTTTATGAACTTTTCTCAGGCACTGAAGTGATTGGTGTGAAAAGTCATGAAATTATGAGTGATGTCGCATCTTATGCCATTCCTGAATTTGGAACACAATTTACGAGACAAATGCTTGTTGATACAAAACCTAAAACATTTGCAGGTTTAGTGAAGATTTCAGGATTATCTCATGGAACGGATGTTTGGCTAAAAAATGCACAATCCTTAATTAATGGGCAAACGGACCATGGAAAAATTTCATTTGATCAAATCATCGCGTGTCGTGATGATATCATGGTTCAACTCACTGATTTTGGTCTAGAACCACTTAAAGCTT
>SBGC01000034.1 GCA_006226985.1 Bacillota bacterium
TCATTGCAATAAACTTGACTTTTTAGTATAATGAATACGTAATATAACAATTCTAGGAGGAATTTAATAGTGAAAAAAATGTTTACTTTCTTTTTTGCTGTGCTTATAGCGCTTTCGCTATTTGCTTGTCAAGATGATGAACCAACTACTCCAACGGAACCAACAGATCCAACTGTTGTACCTACGGAACCAACTGCTCTACCTACTGAAGGTACAGGCTATGGTGTTGTTCATGGTCATTATGTTGGTGTTGTTGATGTTGTAGTTGGAACTGACGGTAACGTTACTTCTGCATCAGTTGAAGAATATTTCTTACCATACAGCTGGGCAAAAGTCGATGTTGCAAGAACTGCAATTGGTTATGGCTTAGTACATGGTCATTATGTAGGCGTAATCGAAGTTACAATTAATGCTGCTGGTAATGTAACAGCTGCTGAAGTTGAAGAATACTTCTTACCTTACAGTGCTGCTAAAGTTGTCGTTGCTGATCCTGAAAACTTACCTGCTGATGTTATGTCAGTAACTGGTTCAAGAGGAACAAGCTACTATGCTAAATACTTTAGTGTTGATGGCATTTTATTTACTGGTACAGTAAACGGTGATGCACCTGCTCAATCAATTACTTATGCTGCTGATGGTATTGATAATATCGAAGTATGGGTAGAAACTGAAGCTAATGCTAAACGTTATGTTGAAGCTGTTGAAGCTGGTACAGTATTTATTGCTAACGAAGATGGAACTGCTTCTTCATATGCAATGGCTGACAATTCAGCTAAAGTTTCAATGAAGAAATCAGAATCAGGTTATTGGAGTGGTGTTAACTATCCACTAGGATGGGCTGGTAACATGGCTGCATTCGTAACTGCTATTACTGGTACAAAATTAAACGCTTCATTAGAAACAATCGTTAAAAATACAGAAACAGGTTTCTGGTCAATTGGCACAATCGTTACTGGTGCTACAATGACAGATTTCAAAGACTACTATGAAGTTGCTCAAAGAGGATATGCTACTGCATTAACAGTTGTTCCTGCAGGTACATTAAGAGTTGCTACTTCAAGAGGTGTTAACCTTTATTCACAATACATCATGGTTGATGGTATTCTATGGACAGGTTCAGTAACTGGTGAAGGTACTGCCCAAGGTATTGAATACAAATCAATGGGTAGTGAAATTGAAGATTGGGCTGACAATCCTACAAATGCTAAACGTTACATTGAAGCTGTAGAAGCTGGCTTAGTATTTACTTCAAATGCACAAGGCGAACCAACTAATTGGCCACTTGCTGATAATTCAGCTAAAGTTTCTATGAAGAAATCAGAATCAGGATACTGGAGTGGTTCAAACTATCCACTTGGTTGGGCTGGTAATATGGCTGAATTCATCGAAGCAATCACAGGTACAAAACTTGATGCATCGCTTGAATCAATGGTTAAAGATTCAACTACAGGATTCTGGAGCATTGGATCAGTTGTTACTGGTGCTACAATGTCAGATTTCAAAGACTACTACTCAGTTGCACAAAGAGCTTATAATAACGCTGAATAACTAAAAACGTATAAAAATCAAGACCTCATTCACTTGAGGTCTTTTTTTTACTTCTCAAAAATGTATAAAAAAACATGCTCGATTGAGCATGTTATATGGTTTCTTCTAAATCTGAAGTATCAACTTTTTCAATCTCAACTTCTAATACTTTTTTTGTATCAGCTGATGTAATCTTCACACGTAAATCTTTATAATAAAACTCATCATTAATATGTCCAATTCGACCCAATTGATCGAGAACCCAACCATTGACTGTTGAGAAATCTGGGACATCATCAATACCTAATTTATCAAAAATGTCTTCTAAATCAGCATTGCCTTTGACACGATATTTCTTATCGGTTATTTCAACGAATTGTTCAATGATTTCATCATGTTCATCCCATATATCACCAACAATTTCTTCTAAGATATCTTCCATTGTGACAATACCAAGTGTCCCACCAAATTCATCTTTTACAATCGCCATGTGTGCTTTATTTTCTTTCAGAAGATCTAATAAATTAGATATCTTCATATACTCTGTAACAAAGACAGGTGGCTTTATAATCGTATCAAGTGGCTGTTTTTCAAGTAAAACCAGGTTGTAGAAATCCTTGTGATTAATAATACCAATAATATGATCAATCGATGTATCATAGACAGGAAGTCTTGAGTATCCTGAATGTTTAAATGTTTGTGTAATCTTTTTTAACTCGTCTTTTTCTGAAATGGCTACAACTTGAACCCGTGGTGTAAAAATTTCTTCTACTTTTAAGTCATCAAAGTCAATGACACTTCGAATGAGCTCTCCTTCGTTTTCATTAATACCACCTTCAGATTGAACTTCGGAGACATATGTAAGTAATTCCTCTTCAGTAATAATGGAGTCATGTTTAAATTTAAATAGCTTATTCATCATTTTTTGAATAAATCCAAAAATAAGACTTAAGGGATATAAAATCCATGAAAAGAATATGATGATCGGTGTTACTGTTAATGCGAATTTTTCTGGAATCTTTTTAGCTAAACTCTTTGGTGTAATTTCACCAAAAATGAGGACTAACGTTGTCATAACAACCGTTGAAATGGTGACACCTGTGTCTGGCCAGTATTTAACAAATAAGACAGTTGCTATTGAAGCGGATGCAATATTCACAATATTATTACCAATTAAAATGGTAGTAATAAGTTTTTCGAAATTTTCAGAAAGCTTTAAAACTCTTTTTGCTGTTTGATGTCCTTCATTTGCTAAATGTTTAATTTTAATGATGTTTAACGACGAAAAAGCAGTCTCAGTTGCAGAAAAAAATGAAGACATTAAAATTAAGAAACCTAAGATTAAAATTTGTATGAGAACATCGTTATTCATTTATATCACTCATTCTAAATCATTATCATTAAGCTCAGGTTTAGTCACCTTCACTTTTGTAATAATGTTGTCACTTGTACCTAATACTTCAAACGTAAATCCTTCATATTGGATGATAACTTTTTCGTTATCATCAGGGAAGCGACCTAATTGTCCTAAAATAAAACCGGACAATGTATCATAATCATCAACAGGAAGATTGGCTTCAATGACATCTTCAACATCAGAAATACTGAGTAACCCATCAATTTCATAGGTTATATCATCGATTTGTTTAATTTCTTCTTCCTCTTCATCGTATTCATCAAAAATATTACCAACGATTTCTTCAATCAAGTCTTCAATCGTTACTATACCTGCTGTTCCACCATATTCATCTAAGACAATCGCAATGTGGTTCTTCTGTTTTTGCATTTCCTTAAATAATTCACTTGTCTTTTTAGATTCTGGAATGAAGTAAGGTGGTCTAATCATGCTGCGAATCGAAAATTTTTCGTCCGGATTATCTAAATACTTCAGTAAATCTTTAACATGCAGGGTACCTATAATATGGTCAATACTTTCTTCATAAACAGGAAAGCGTGTAAATTGTTCTGTCTTAACATACTCGATAACTTGTGCTCGGGTTGACTTTACATTGAGTGCAGATATTTCAGTACGATGTGTCATAATTTCATCAACAGTAGTATCTGAGAAGTCAAAAATGTTTTGAATCATTTCGCTTTCTTCTTCCTCAATATTACCTGTTTTAGAACTTGCTTCAACAATCGTACGGATTTCTTCTTCAGTCATCTTACGTTCTTGATCACTTGGATCTAAACCAAATAAACGTCCTACAACATTTGAAATCCAATATAATACAACTAAAATTGGTTTAAGTAAGAATGTGACAATCGTAACAAATCCAATCGTGCCATATGCAATTTGATGAGGGTATTTATTTCCTAATCGCTTAGGTATTAACTGTCCAAAAACTACATGAAACACAAGTAAAAATAACGCAATAATCACGATAACAAGTTGTTCAATATAAGAATTATTCATATTTAACCATATGATAACATCTTGTTTGAATGCATCTAAAGCAATCGCACCATTCACTAAAGCTAAGAGTGTAATCATCACTTGAATAGCCGTTAAATACGAACGTTGATGTGTATTGAATTTTAGGATTTTTATAGCTCTTTTATGACCATCTTCAGCATCCTCTTTGACTTTATTATCACTAGTAGCAATAATAGCTGTCTCAGAAGCTTGTAATATGGCTGTTAAAATAATAAGAATAATCATACTGATAATAGGCATTAACATAAGCTAATCCCCCTTTTTGCAACAAAAAAAGACACTAAAAAAGCATCATCATTGTTTTTTATTATATACGGGTATATGGGATCGTCGATCCTACTACTGCAATCTTCCATTGTTGTAATTGATTCCTCCATCACATATGTGATATGTATATGATACACTTTTATATTGAAAAAGTCAATAATTAGGTCAACTAACACATTATTTACTTTTAGTAAATATACCTTGCTTACATAACACCTGTGTGCTAAAATAGTTACTGAAGGGGAGTAGTTTTCCTAAATGAGTCGTCAGTACGGCATAATGCCCGGTTCATTTCAAGCTTTGCTTGTAACGAGACCTTCAAGACTTTTTCGTCTTGATGGTTTTTATTTTTAAATCAAAATTAATCTTTACAAAGGAGCAGCCCATGTTTTTAGACATTACACTCAATATTTTATTCTTACTTGTTGGCTTTGTGTTCTTAATAAAAGGTGCAGATTTCTTTATCGTTTCTTCGAGTTCAATTGCACGAAAATTTCATGTTTCACCTTTGGTAATTGGTTTAACATTGGTTGCATTTGGAACATCACTTCCTGAATTAGCTGTTTCTGTTGCTGCATCGATTTCAGCGAAACAAGCTGGAGCAACTGCGGATATTGCTATGGGTAATGTCATCGGTTCAAATATTGCAAATATTACACTTATTCTCGGTTTATCAGCAATCATGATGCCAATTGCAGTTAAAAAATCAATGAATAAACAAGAATTACCTTTCTTAATTTTAACAACATTTCTCATTGCTCTTTTTGGATTTGCGTTTGCAGATCAAGCCATCGTTTGGTGGGAAGCAATCATTCTACTAATCTTTTTTGCATATTATATGCGATTGATGTTTAAATCGCCAAATGAGCATGTCCCCACTGAAGAAATTAAAGTGGTCGATATGAAAAGAGCAGTTATCTTGCTGATTATTGGTCTTGCTGGAGTTACACTTGGTGGTGCACTCGTTACTGAAGGTGCAGAATTTATTTCAACTGAAATATTGAAACATTTCATGTCTCCCACAAAAGCCACAACACTTGTTGGTTTAAGTGTCGTTGCACTTGGGACATCGCTTCCTGAACTTGTTACATCGGTGATGGCAGCTAAAAAAGGTGAAAATGAAATTGCATTAGGTAATATTGTTGGATCAAACGTATTTAATACACTCCTTATTGTCGGTTTTGCAGGTATCATAACACCACTTAAGATGAATAGTGATGTCTTAATGGATATGATTATCTTAATCTTTATTACAGGTATTATGGTTTTCTTTTCAATTACCAAACAAACGATTTCTAAAAAAGAAGGTTGGATACTCTTTGGTATTTACTTCGCATATATTGTTTTCATTATATTAAGAGCTTTAGGTATATTCTAAACTATACACAAACAGACAAAAAGGTCCAATTGCTTGGACCTTTTTTTATTATCAATATGCATAAGCCATGTTCTGTTCCCTTTCGGGTGTGACCATTTATCTCTACTAAAAGTAGCGTATACGCCATTTAATTCTTTTGTATACGTGCCCCTACCAAATTTGGGTTGCTAGCTTGAGGGGTTTACCGCGTTTCATTTATTTGTTTCCAAATAACTCGTTTCTGTGGCACGTTATGTCTAGATCATAGTTTCCCTTAGATCATCGAACGCCGTTACGAATATCGTACCCTAAGTTATGGTTTCCTTAGGCACAAACACTACATTCATTTCAGAATGTGCTAGCATGGACTTTCCTAACCTATTACAATAGGCTCGGTCACCTTCTATTGACAACAAAGAGATTATATCATAAAGCTTTTAAATAGACAATCGCTAATTATTTACTTGTTTCTTCAGCTTCTATCACAATAGGAGCTGGAGTTTCAGGTTTCTCATCTTTTTCTTCTTCGATAACTCTCGTTTCTTTAATCATTAAAACGATGTCTTCTGGATGATTTAAGATTGTTACACCTTCACTTACTTTCAAATCTTTTACGTGAATCTTATCACCAAGTTTGAGTTTTGATACATCAAGTTCTATTGTTGTTTGTCCACTTTCAGCCGTATATTCTGCAGTAACTTGATTGAGTACTAGTTCAAAATGGATCGATTTGTTCGTAAACTTTTCAAAATTAACAACAGTAATCGGAATATGCGATGTAAATGTTTCTTTTTCTGTTACACGATGTAGATCAAAATGTAAAATATTCTTGGGTTTAAGCACACGTGATTGGACACTTTTAATATAGACATAATGATATTTACCATCAAGTCTTGCTTTAAATGTCATGTTCTTTCCATATGTTTCAAGAGCTTCAAGTAACTCTTGTTTATCAACTTGAATATTGGTGGACTCTATGGATTTACCATACATCACACCTGGCACTAAATTCTTATTCCTTATCTCAGATAGCCTTTCAGTTCTTAATTCGATTTTCATATCCTACTCCTTTTTCTTTTATTATACCATTTTTTAGCATATTTCTAAAATCAAAGGGATATCAGAGTAGATTTATCGTTTTAGTTAAGCGAAAAAGTAAAAAAAAGAAGCTTATGATTATAAGCTTCTTTATGTAATGTTATTTTTGTGATAAAGCGTCTTTTCTTGATAAGTCAATGCGACCTTTTTCATCAATTCCAATACACTTGACTAAGATGATGTCTCCAAGTTTAACAATATCTTCAACTTTTTCAACTCTCTCTTTTGCAAGTCTTGAAATGTGAACTAATCCTTCAGCACCTGGCCAAATTTCTACGAAACAACCGAATTTTTCAATACGAGTCACTTTACCTTCATAGATTTCGCCAACTTTAGCTTCTTTAACAAGAGCTTCAATCTTTTCAGCAGCAAGTTTAATCCATTTCGTTTCTTGATGCATTAAGAATACGCGACCATCTTGTTCAATATCAATTTTGACATTATTGAAGTCTTCAATGATTTGAGTAATAATCTTACCACCAGCACCGATAACGTCTCTAATCTTATCAGGATTAATGCGGATCATCATAACTTTTGGAGCATATTTCGATAAATCTTCTCTCACTGCTGGAACTGTTTCTAGCATGTGATCTAAAATATGAAGTCGACCGATACGTGCTTGTTCAAGCGCTTCTCTTAAGATTTCTTCAGTAATACCCGCGATCTTGATGTCCATTTGTAAAGCTGTGATACCATCTTTAGTTCCAGCAACTTTAAAATCCATATCGCCTTCATGATCTTCCATACCTTGGATATCAGATAGAATTGTGTAATAATCGCCTTCCATAATTAAACCCATCGCAATACCAGCAACAGGTGCTTTAATCGGAACACCAGCTGCCATTAAAGCCATAGTTCCAGCACAAATCGTTGCTTGAGATGATGAACCGTTAGATTCTAGAATTTCTGAAACGACACGAATAGAATATGGGAATTCTTCTTCATTTGGAAGTACTTGAAGTAATGCTCTTTCACCAAGTGCACCATGTCCAATTTCTCTTCTTCCTGGTCCACCATAACGTCCTGTTTCACCTACTGAAAATGGTGGGAAATTATAATGAAGCATAAAGCGTTTCGTATCTTCAAGTCCGAGGCCATCAATAATTTGATTTTCTCCTAAAGAACCCAATGTCACAACGCCTAATGCTTGTGTTTGACCACGTGTGAAAAGTGATGAACCATGTGTTCTAGGTAATACATCAACGCGTGATGATAATGGTCTAATTTCATCAACTTTACGACCATCTGGACGCACTTTATCTTGTGTAATTAAACGTCTTGTTTCTAATGTCACAATACCATCAACCACTTGTTTTACTTGTTTCAAGTATTCATCTTGAGCTTTTTGATCAAATACTTTTACACCATCAATGTCTTTAAAGAATGATGTTTTAGCAAAATGTTCAAGTGTTTCTTCAGTAATTTGATCAATGGTGTTATATCTTTCTAATTTATCATAGATGGATACAGCTTTAATCATACGTTCTTTTGCGAATGCTTCAACTGCTTGTTTAAGTGAAGCTTCAACTTTAAAATCTTCGTACGCCATTTTAGGTGTATTAAATTCATTGTATATCGTTTCTTGGAAAGCGACAAGTTCCTTAATAATTGAATGACCAAACATAATAGCTGCTAACATATCTGCTTCAGAAACTTGTTTTGCTCCTGCTTCAACCATGTTAATCGCATATTTTGTACCAGCAACTGTTAAGTCAATATCTGATACAAGTAGTTGATCGGGTGTAGGATTAATGACAAATTCGTTATTAATACGTCCGATTTGAACTCCAGCAACGGGTCCGTTAAATGGAATATTCGAAATTCCTAATACAATGGATGAACCAATAAGTGAAGCCATTTCTGTTGAACACTCTGGATCTGCAGATAACACTGTATTAACGATTTGCACTTCATTTTTAAATCCGTCAGGAAATAATGGACGAATAGGTCTATCGATAAGTCTTGATGTTAATGTTTCATGTTCAGAAGGTCTTCCTTCTCTTCTTAAAAATCCTCCTGGGATTTTTCCTGCTGCGTAAAGCTTCTCTTGATAAATAACCATTAAAGGAAAGAAGTCTTGAGTTGAAGCTTCATTTTTCGCTGTAACAACACTTAATACTGTAGAGTCTCCGTAAGTCACCATGGCAGCTCCTGCTGCTTGTTTGGCAACTTCTCCGATTTCAACTCTTAGTACTCTACCACCAAGCGTTGTTTCGTAAGTCTTTTTTTGCATGATATAAAATCTCCTTCATTTTATATGT
>SBGC01000107.1 GCA_006226985.1 Bacillota bacterium
TCTTTGTTGATCATGGTTTTCAAAACTTCTCAGTTTTACATAGTTTTTGGGATAAATCACTTCTTGTCGTTCAATTTCTTCAATCCAACGAGAAAGTTTTTTGCCATCTTTTAAGTATTCATTCATATAATGATAAATATCATAATCATAACAGATATCAAATGCTTCATACATCTGTGAATCACTTGAACAGTCATAACCTTGGTCTCTTAAGTACTTAATAAATCCATATTCAACTGATTCGGTCAGCCATACAAGATCAGGATTGATTTGATCGACTTTATGTCTAGCTTCGATCCAAAAATCTATAGGTAATAAAGGTGCAACATCACAGCGAAAACCATCAACAATTTTAGCCCAATAGAGTAACACATCGATTAAATAATCCCAAACGTCGCGGTTACTAAAATCTAAGTCCGTGATATCACTCCAATCGCCAATACGATTAGCAAAATCACCTGCTTCATTTTTGTAAAACCACTCAGGGTGTTCTTTGACTAAGACTGAATCTCTTGATGTATGATTAAAGACGATATCAATCATCACTTTCATCCCTTTTTCATGTGCATGTGAGATGAGTCGCTTAAAATCTTTTAAGTCACCTAAATCATGTGAAATATCATAATAATCAACGATGGAATAAGGACTTCCTTTTTCACCTTTTCGTGATTTCTTACCAATCGGATGGATAGGTAAAAAGTAAAGCATATCAACACCCATGCTTTTTAGACGATCTAAATCTTCTTCAACTTTCTTAAATGTTCCCTCAACGGAATATTGTCTTGGAAATACTTGATAAAAGGTATAAGAACGTAAGCGGATATCAGTATGCTTTGCCATAGATTACTCCTTAAAATTTAATTTTAGTTAAATGCCAAATATCTTGATTATATTGTTCAATCGTACGATCAGATGTAAAGAATCCTGAATTTGCGATATTAGCTATCGACATTTCAAGCCATTTCGAGCGATCTTTATAAAGTTCATTTGCTTTAGCATGTGCATCTGCATAGCTTGCAAAATCTTTCATGACTAAGAAATAGTCTGAGTTTAACAAGTTATTTAGGATATAGTCAAAATGTTGTGGATTTGGATTAAGTTTACGAATAAATTGGAAAACTCTTTGAAGTCTAACATCTTTTTCGTAAATTTCTCTCGGCTTATAGCCATTGTGTTGATAAATCTTTGTCACTTCATTAGCTGTTAAACCGAAAATGATGTTATTTTCTTTACCTGCGTATTCAGCAATTTCAACATTCGCGCCATCAAGTGTCCCAATGGTAATTGCACCATTCATCATAAACTTCATATTACCTGTTCCAGATGCTTCTTTGGTTGCTGTGGATATTTGTTCAGAAAGGTCCGCTGCTGGCATAATATATTCAGCATATGTTACATTATAGTTTCTAACGAAAACAACTTTTAAGTATTTATTTGTCTCAACATCTTTATTGACTAATTCTGCAACTGTATCGATAAGTTCAATGACAGCTTTAGCCATGTGATAAGATGGTGCTGCTTTCGCACCAAAAATAAATGAGTGTGGGTAGTAGGATGCTCTAAATTCAGGATTTGATTTTAATTCTAAATAAATGTAAATGATATGGAGAATATTCATGAGTTGTCGTTTATATTCATGAAGACGTTTCACTTGAATATCGAAAATACTTGTCACATCTAACTGAATGCCTTGTTCTTTATAGATGCGATCTGCTAAAGCTTGTTTCTTCGCGTGTTTCATGAGATCAATTTGCTTCTTTGTTTGATCATCTTTCATGAATTTTTCTAATCCTTTAAGTTGTGTTAAATCATGTTTCCATGAAGTTCCAAGTTTCTCATCAAGGATTGATACAAGCTCATGATTCGTATGAATCAACCAACGACGATGCGTAATACCGTTTGTTTTGTTATTGAACTTTTGTGGGTATAGCGTATAGAAATTCTTCATTTCAATGTGTTTTAAAATTTCTGTATGAAGTTCTGCAACACCGTTGACACTAAATGAACCATAAATACAAATATGTGCCATGCGTACATGATTTTGACCAATTAAACCCATTAAATACATTTGTTCTTGGTTAAAACGTCCATCTTGTTCAAGTAAACGTTTAAAACGACGATTCATTTCTTGAACAATTTCATAAATACGTGGTAAAAGGTTTTGGAAAATATGAATATTCCATTTTTCTAATGCTTCTGATAAAATCGTATGATTTGTAAACGCACATGTTTTTGTTGTGATATTCCATGCTTCATCATAACCAATCATTTCTTCATCCATTAAAATACGCATCATTTCTGGAATGACTAAGGTTGGATGTGTATCGTTAATTTGGAAAGTATAAAACTCATGGAATTTGTGCATATCTCTACCAAGTGTCTTGTGTTCTTCCATCGCAGCTTTAACACCAGCTGCTGAAAAGACATAGGATTGCATAAGTCTTAATGTTTTGCCATCTTCAGTTGAGTCATCTGGATATAGTGAATCGGTGATATTTTTAGTCATTTGGATGTATTCATCATTATGAACATGATGTAGTTCACTTGGGACTGTAGACCATAAACGAAGATAGGTAACGACATCATTTTGATCACCAACAATCTTAACATCATAAGGGATTGCTTTAATCCAAACAGGATTGATTAATTTTGTATGTTCGACATAACCAAACAAAGGAATATGAATGGCTTGATCTTCATACTTTGTTTCCCATAAGAAAGGTTTGCTTAACCAATTATCAGGTAGCTCAATTTGCTTATGGTTTCTAATTTCTTGTGCAAAAAAACCATGTTGGTAACGAAGGCTATTCCCATATAAAGGTAATGCAATGGATGCTGCTGAATCTAAGAAACATGCAGCAAGTCTTCCTAAACCACCATTGCCAAGACCAGCATCAACCTCAGTTTCTTCAACTTCATTTAAGTCAATACCAAAATCGGTGAAGGCTTCTTTAACGATGTCATAAAATCCACTGTTTTGTAGATTGTTCGTAATTAAACGTCCCATGAGAAATTCCATGGAGAAATAAATGGTTTTCTTAAGTCCATGACTTAATACATAATCATTTGTCTTATGAAAATTTTCCTCTAAATGCTGATTTAAAAGAAATGCTAAAATCGTATATCTTTGGTAAACCGTTGATTCTTTAACAGAAACATTAAATCTTGAAAAAAAAAAAAAAAAAAAAA
>SBGC01000095.1 GCA_006226985.1 Bacillota bacterium
AAAGTTTATGAACTTTTCTCAGGCACTGAAGTGATTGGTGTGAAAAGTCATGAAATTATGAGTGATGTCGCATCTTATGCGATTCCTGAATTTGGAACACAATTTACGAGACAAATGCTTGTTGATACGAAACCTAAAACATTTGCTGGTTTAGTGAAGATTTCAGGGTTATCTCATGGAACGGATGTTTGGCTTAAAAATGCACAATCTTTAATTAATGGGCAAACGGACCATGGAAAAATTTCGTTTGATCAAATCATCGCGTGCCGTGATGATATCATGGTTCAACTCACTGATTTTGGTCTAGAACCACTTAAAGCTTTTGAAATCATGGAATTCGTACGTAAAGGAAAACCTTCCAAAGATAAAGCAACCTGGGTTACCTACGAACAAGAAATGAAAAAACATAATGTACCACCGTGGTACATATGGTCAGCAAGCCAGATTAAATATATGTTCCCTAAAGCGCATGCGACTGCATATGTCATTATGGCGATGCGTATCGCTTGGTTTAAAGTCTATCATCCATTACTCTTTTACTCAGGATTCTTCTCAAAGCGAGCGGTCCAGTTTGAGTATGAAGTGATGGTCGCTGGACCAAACGCGATTAGAAACAAATTAGTGACGTTAAATGATACGTTTAATTTAAAAGTAAAAGATGAAAACTTACAAGTCACTTTAGGTGTAGCATTAGAAATGACCAAACGTGGGTTTAAATTTTTACCAATTGATATTAACAAATCTGAAGCAACCACTTTCACGATGGAAGAGAAAGGCTTACGCATGCCATTCTCATCGATTGATGGTTTAGGAGAATCGGTTGCATTTGATATTATTCAAAAACGAAGTGAGCGTGCATTCTCATCAAGAGATGACGTGAAAGATCGTACAAAGATTAACAAAACGGTCTTTGAAAAACTAGAATCTTTTGGTGCTTTTAAAGACCTAAATTCGGAAAATAATGTAATCGATGCTGGTTTGTTTGCACTTTAAGTTTTCCTATTATATAATAGGACTGAAATATAAATAAGGAGTGGATGGAATTGAGAAGTTCAAACCCTGTTTTTAGAAATTTAGAAAAAACTGAAGTATTCGTTACATCGGAGACTGCAACGTATACGGGTATTATGATGAAAACTGCAATCATGCTCTTGGCAGCTGTGATTACAGGTGTCTTAGCAGTCACTGTTTTAGCAGACATTTCAATGGGATTATTATTTGTCTCGATGATCGTTGCGTTTATCTCTGTCATTATCGCATCTCGCTCACCAAGACTTGCTCCTACATTTGCAATGATTTATGCGGTTGCTGAAGGGGTATTACTTGGTGTGATTACGTATTTATTTGAAACATTCCTAGATATTCCTGGCATTGCGATGACAGCGATGATTGGAACAGCTTCAATTTTTACAGTGATGTTATTCCTTTATTCAAGTAGAACCATTCGAGTGACTCCACGATTTAGAAAGATTATGTATGGTATTCTCTTAGGTATCTTACTATTTACAGTCGCATCTATGTTACTTAGTTTATTTGGTGGTCCATCACTATTTATCGCAAGTAACTCACTTGGACTTTTAGTAAGTGGCGTATTCATCGTGTTTGGTGCATTTATGCTTACACTTGATTTTGACCGTGCGGAACAAATCGTTAAGGGTGGTTACGGTAAAGAATACGAATGGATGGTTGCTGTAGGTCTTATGGTAACAATCGTTTGGATTTATTTAGAATTACTCAGATTCTTAGCTATTATATCTTCGAATCGTCGTTAATCAAAATCGTTGAAAAGAAGTAGTAATATTCATAAAACTATTTAGCGAGCATGGGATGGTGTAAGCCGTGCAAGTGGTTGAATATGAATTCGTCTTGGAGAGATGGTTAAAACCATCCGTATGTCTGCGTTAAAGATATTGAGGGCTAGAGAAACTCTAGAACTAAGGTGGTACCGCGAATTCATTCGTCCTTAGATTTTAAGGACGAATTTTTATTTATTTAGGAGGAATATGATGATAGAAAGACTATTAGAGCTTAAAGTAGATGCTTTAAATGAAATTAAAGAAGTAACGACATTAAATGATTTAGAACAAATCAGAATTAAATATTTAGGTAAAAAAGGTGAAGTTATTCTCATGATGAGTAAACTTCGTGACCTTCCACAAGAAGAAAGACCTGCATTTGGACAACAGGTAAACCTTGTTAAAAATGAACTTGAACAAGCACTCTATGATAAGAAACAAGGATTAGAATATGAGGAGTTATTGAAAGTTTTAGCATCTGAAAAAATTGATGTGACACTTCCAGGAACTAAGTTTTATCAAGGAACGATTCATCCTTTAAATCAAGTGATTGAAGATGTTGAAGATCTCTTCATAGGTATGGGTTATGAAGTAGCTGAAGGTCCAGAGTTAGAAAATGATCATTATAACTTTGAAATGATGAATCTAGCGAAAGATCATCCTGCACGAGCGATGCAAGACTCTTTTTATGTCGATGAAAATACATTACTTAGAACTCATACATCACCTGTACAAGCGAGAACAATGCTTGCTAAAAAGGGAAATCCTTTAAAGATTATTTGTCCAGGTAAAGTGTATCGAAGAGATGATGATGATCCAACACACAGCCATCAATTTACCCAAATTGAAGGCTTAGTGATTGATAAAAATATTAACTTTGCAAGTTTAAAAGATGCGCTTCTTAAAATGGCAAGACATCTCTTTGGTGAAGAACGAGTCATTAGACTAAGACCATCATATTTCCCATTTACTGAGCCATCTGTTGAAGTTGATGTATCGTATAAGAAAAAAGATGGAAGTATCGGCTGGATTGAAGTCCTAGGTGCTGGACAGGTTCATCCTAATGTTTTAACAATGGGTGGCTATGATCCTGAAAAATATCAAGGCTTCGCATTTGGCATCGGTGTTGAACGTATCGCGATTTTAAAGTATGCGATTGATGATATCCGTCATTTTTACTTAAATGATTTACGCTTTTTAAATCAATTTAAGGGGGTTAACAAATAATGAAAATTGTCGAAAATATGCTGAAGAACTTTGTCAAAGTTCCGAAAGACATTTTAGAAATAACAAACCAAAAAATTATCGAAGTAGATAGCTTTGAACCACTGAATACATCAACCGATTTAGTGATTGGTCATGTTTTAACATGTGAAAACCATCCAAACTC
>SBGC01000031.1 GCA_006226985.1 Bacillota bacterium
TAAAAAACATTTCCAGATTCGATTTGGGGCATAAGAAGAAAATCAACATCTCCTGCCATTGGATCTGTAACTCCTTTATGTAGTGCTGCTTCTTTATTGATTGCGTTGTCAATCGCAAATGGGCCACCTATTGTGCAACCTTTAATTCGACCATCAAGATTTCTTTGAATAAGTTCTTGAGCATCAAGTGTTGCCTGCATCTTAGGATTGACTTTTTCAATCGCTGCAATACAGCCTACTTTCGGTTGTTTTATACCTAACGCATGTGCAACAACAATTCCATTTTCGATAATCTCATGTTTGATATCCACATTAGGATCAATATTCATCGCACCATCACTCATGAGTAAAAGTTTGTGATATGTCGGTATTTCAAATACAGAAACATGTGAAATACGATTAGGTGTTCTTAAACCAAAATCTTTATCGAGTGCTGCTCTTAAAATAATGGCTGTGTCAACTAAACCTTTCATCAAAATATCTGCTTTTTGGCTAGAAATCAATCGTACAGCTTTTTCACAAGCTTCTACTTTATCTTTGATGTCAATAATCTCATATGCTTTTTCATCAATCTTTAATTGTTTTAATATACGTCTAATTTCGATGGCATCACCAATTAAAATAGCATCGATGATACCTGCAACTTGTGCCATATGAACTGCTTCTAAAACGTGGTCATCTTCTGCAACAGCAACAACCATTTTTTTCTTCGGTAGTAACTGTGCGTTTCTAACAATATCTTGCATTGTTCTAATCATTATAAAACCTCCTACTTATATGCTTTAGCTTGTTCTTCACCTCTTAAGACACGAAGTGCACCTAAAGCTAATGCCTCCATTTCATCTTCACCTGGATAGACTATGACAGGTGCGATAAAAGATACTCTTTCTTTAATAAGATTGACAGTGAAATCATCATACGCAAGTCCACCAGTTAAGATAATCGCATCAACATGCCCTTTTAAGACAGTTGCAGAACTACCAATTTCTTTCGCAATTTGATAACACATAACTTCATATATCATTCTTGCTTTTTCATCACCGGCTTTAATGCGTTGTTGAATTTCATAACCATCGTTGGTTCCTAGATAGGCGACTAACCCACCTTGGCCATAATTCTTTCGCTGAATTTCTTTTAATGTGTACTTACCAGAAAATACCATTTTATAAAGTGGACCCATCGGTACTGAGCCACTTCTTTCTGGTGACATCGGACCATCACCATCTAAAGCATTATTAACATCAATGACACGTCCAAAATGGTGTGATCCAACAGAAATACCACCACCTAAATGGGCAACGATTAAATTTAACTCTTTATAGTTCTTTCCTAAATCTTTACTTGCCTTTAGCGCAACAGCTTTTTGATTTAATGCATGAAACAAACTATCTCTTCTAATTTCTGGCATACCTGTATAACGTGCAATATCTTCCATTTCATCGACCGCAACAGGGTCAACAATAAAACTAGGGATGCCTAGCTCATCAGCAATCGCTTTGGCAATCATGCAGCCTAAATTACTTGCATGTTCACCTCTTGGTGCTAATTTGATGAATTCAATCATTTCATCATTAATTTCATATGTTCCACCTTCGATAGGTTTTAACATACCACCTCTACCTACAACAGCATCAAGATGTTTTAGATCTACTTTTGATTTTTTAATAGCTTCACGTATAGCATCCATTCGAAATTGATATTGATCAATAACATGCTCAAATTTCGATATGACAATAGCATCATGTTTAACACTTTCTTTGTAGATAAGTTTTTCATCTTCATAGATGGCTAGTTTCGTTGATGTGGATCCTGGATTAATCGCTAGAATATGAAATGACATAATAATCTCCTTTATGTAAGTTTTTCAATTGCACTTAATCGATCTGCAATTTTTGGGTGTGAATAGTGAATTTTTTCATAGAGTGGATGAGGATTTAAGTTTGAAAAATTTTCTTTTACTAATTTTCTTAAGGCTGATAACATGTGTTTTTTATCGATTAATTGACATGAGTAAGCATCAGCTTTATATTCAGCCTTACGACTTAAATAATTGGTTAGCATGCTTATAAGTAGTCCAATAGGTTCATATAAAATCGTAAATAAGATGACTCCAAAACCAAGATGACCTATCGGCATATTAAAATCGATAAACAACTGATTTGTTGACAATATGAGAGCAAGCACAGCAGCAAACACTAAATAAATGACCGATCGTTGAATCATCATTTTTGGAATATCTTTGTGCACCATATGTCCAAACTCATGTGCTAAAACAGATAAAATCTCATCATCTGTTAATTTTTCTTTTAGTGTATCAAATAAGACAACTTCTCTTGTTTTACCCATACCACTAAAAAATGCATTTAGTTTCGTCGAACGTTTTGAAGCATCCATGATGGATATTGCTTTAATTTGAAAACCAACGTTGTTTGCCATATCAATAATGCGATCTTTTAGCTCTCCATCAGGTAGTGGTGTTAATTTATTAAAAATCTTAACAAAAACTTTTGTGTTTAAATAAGCAATCGTTAAAGTTAATAACACCAGCGTTAGCCATGCACCAAGCATCATATAGATGATATCATCAACAAATGTTTGATATAAAGCTGAAATAGCTGAAATGAGACCAAATAGTAATGCAAACATTAAAAGATAGTTTTTGAATTGATCCTTAACAAATGTCTTTTTAGTTGTTTTATTAAAGCCGTACTTTTCTTCAATAACAAATGTCGAATAGTATTCAAAAGGTATGCCAATAATTGTGTGCACCGTAAAATATATGATAACAAACAGTCCAGTTTGAAGTGTTATACTTTGTGGAAATATACTTACTGAAGTTTCATGAAATATCACAAAAAGATCAAGAACTAAAAAGATGATAACAACACCAAATGAAACTGTTTTTTGGATTAAACCAAGTTTGGTTTGTTCCATGTTATAGGATAACCATTTGGTATATGAATCTTCATCATAGATATCTTTTACTTTTTCAGGTAGTGGTTTATTCCGATATTGGTAATTTAAGATTGTCACCACTAAATCAAGTAAAAACATCAAAAAGACAATACCAATGACGATAAAGAAATACATAAACTAACCTCCTATTTTAAAGGTCTGAATGTTGCTGTAAAGTGTCTTAGAATGGGTGATTCATATTCAAATTCATAACCTTTTAACTCGTGACGATGTTCATATACATGGATCATTGCATCAGCAACGACATCTAAATGATTATATGTATAGACTCTGCGTGGTATTGTTAATCGCATGAGTTCCATTCTACTTTGAATATTTTTCTTTGTATCTGGATCTCTACCTAAAAGAAGTGAACCGATTTCAACAGCACGCACACCACCTTCGATGTATAAGGCATTTGTAACAGCTAATGCAGGAAATTGATCATAAGGTATATGAGGACAAATAGCTTTACAATCAACGAATACAGCATGTCCTCCGACTGGATGTTGAATGGGTACCCCAGCATCTCTTAGTCTATCGCCTAAATATCTAATTTGATCGATACGATGTTGAAGATAATGAATGTCTAAAGCTTCCATTAAGCCTACTGCCAAGGCTTCCATATCTCTACCATTCATACCACCATATGTTGGGAATCCTTCCATAGGTACAATGTATGTTCTACATTTATTATACACTGCTTCGTTGTCCTTTATAGCAAGAATACCTCCCATGTTGACGAGACCATCCTTTTTTGCACTCATTAAAAAGGCATCTCCATAAGAGAATGTTTCTCTTGCGATATCAAGAATATCCATATCTTGATAGCCATCTTCTCTTTCTTTAATGAAGAAACAGTTTTCAGCATATCTTGCACCATCAATGATGGTCATGATACCATTTTTCTTCGCAATTTCCTTAACAGCTCTAAGATTTGCCATCGATACAGGTTGTCCACCAGCTGAATTGTTTGTAATAGTCATGATGATACCAGCAATGTTTTCTTTTCCATGTGTAGCAATCGCTTTTTCAAGTTTATCTAAACAAAAATTGCCTTTAAAATCATGATAGTGTTCAATGTCATAGCAATCTTCTACAACGCAATCAATCGCTCTAGCACCAGCAAGTTCAACATGAGCTCTTGTGGTATCAAAATGAATGTTTGAAATATAATACATTCCTTTTTTAGTTACAAGCTGTGGTAAAAAGACCTGCTCAGCTCCTCTGCCTTGATGAACTGGCATAAAGTATTTATAACCTGTAATGTGTTTAACGACACTTTCTAGTTTATAAAAGCTCTTCGATCCAGCATACGCTTCATCACCAACCATCATTGCTGACCATTGGTCTTGACTCATCGCACCTGTACCTGAATCCGTTAATAAATCAATATAAACATCTTCACTCCGCAAAGAAAAAGGGTTATACCCTGCATTTTTAAGTAGCGTTATACGTTCATCTCTGGTTGTTTGACGGATGGGTTCAACCATTTTGATACGATAAGGCTCTGCCATATACTTACTTTTCATGAAACGTCTCCTTTAGTCTGATACCTTTATTATACATAATAAATAATGAAAAATAAACCCTAATTTGTAAGCGCTTTACTTATTTTTCTGATTATCCCAAAAAAGACCAAAAAACGTGCATATTTACCTCTAAAGAAGTCGTTATTCACTTTAAAAATGGTAAAATATACATAGAAAAAGAAGGTGGGATTATGGATTATAAAAAAGAGTCTATCAAAAGACATCGAGATGCTAAAGGAAAGATCGAAGTTATATCAAGAGTAAACATCGAAAATAGAGATGACTTATCAACTTTTTATTCACCAGGTGTTGCTGAGCCTTGTTTAGAGATTAAAGACGAACCGAAAAAGAGTTATGTATATACAAGAAGACATAATTTAATCGCCGTTATTACAGATGGTTCTGCTGTCCTTGGTTTAGGTAATATTGGAGGATTAGCTGGTATGCCAGTCATGGAAGGGAAAAGCATTTTATTTAAGTTACTTGGTGATGTAGACGCAATACCTTTGTGTATTAATAGTCAAAATGTTGATGATATCGTTAAAACAATCAAGCTTTTAGAAGGATCTTTTGGGGGAGTAAATTTAGAAGATATTTCTGCACCACGTTGTTTTGAGATTGAAAAAAGGCTAAAAGAAGAATGTTCCATTCCAATTTTCCATGATGATCAACATGGTACTGCTATTGTTGTTGGAGCTGCACTTATTAACGCGTTAAAGCTTGCTAAAAAAGAGATTCAAGATGTTAAGATTGTCATAAATGGTATCGGGGCTGCAGGGGTTGCAATTAGTAAATTCTTAATCTCGATGGGTGCAAAACATCTTGTTCTTGTCGATCGTGCGGGTATACTTCATAAGGATGATGAAACGTTAGCCAAACATCATTTAGAACTTGCACAAATAACGAACCCTGATAATCAAAAAGGATTATTAAAAGATGCTATGATCGATGCTGATATATTTATTGGTGTATCTGCCAAAAATATCGTAGATAAAGATATGGTTATGTCAATGAAAAAAGACCCGATTATTTTCGCTATGGCTAACCCAGACGCTGAAATTAGCTATGAAGATGCAATCGATGCTAGTGCTTTTATTGTTGGTACTGGATCTTCAAGGTATCCGAATCAAATTAATAACTTAATTGCATTTCCCGGAATATTTAGAGGTACTCTTGATGCCCATGCAAAATATATAACTGAAGATATGAAATTAGCGGCATCTTATGCGATTGCTAACATGATTCCAGAAAATGAACTAAATCGAGAGAATATTATCATTAATCCCCTTAATAAAGATGTCCATGCTATAGTAAGTCGTGCTGTGTATAAAAAAGCAATCGAAACAAACATTGAAAAAACTCATTAATCATTAAAAAAGAGTATGTCCCAAACTTTGGAGCATACTCTTTTATTATTTTTGGATTATATTTAATCTTTACGACTTAATCCCGATATGAAAATATGTTTTTGTTTATCAGGAGATTTTTTATCATATTTAGAAACCTTCTCTAAAAGAAGTAATTGCAAATCTTCTAAATCTTCATCTGATAAATAGAGTGTGTAGCTTATGAGCCATCCCATGTCCTGTTGTTTGATTTCTTTTTGCTCCATGGCTTTGTTTGCACTATTAAGGAAGTCAATTTTAAAATTCTCTAATTGACTAATCACAACATTTGAAATATGTTTAAAACTATCTTGCATTGTATAATCCTTAGAATCTTCAAGTTCTAATTTTAAACCTTTATTGACAAGTTTATAAAACTTAGCGTTTATACCGTTGACTATTTCAATATGATCGAGTTCTAAAATATGAATTGAAAGCAATTTTTGGACATGATAATGGATTTTCGCTGGTACTTCACCTAAGATATCTGAACAGCCTTTAACAGTCAATGGTTTTCCTTGTTCTCGATATACTGAAATAATCTGTAATCTTAATGGATCACTAACAATTTTTAACTCTTCCATTGTGGATATAATTCTTAAATCTTTGTCCATATTCCCACCTCACTAAGATTATAACATATCAACCTATGAACTCTTTTATTTCTTTAAGCTATTGGTTCTGGTGTCAGTGTTTGTTTTTGATCTAGATTATCAAGAAATGACAAGACTTTACTGTTTTTTGTTATCCCATAAAGTGGATATAGCAACGCAACAATGCAGAATAGCCCTAGGAAAGCGACATTACTATAACGAATGATTATGCCTCCAAGTAAGATTGATAAAGGCATAGCAGCTCCTGCTAACGATTGTATAACACTTAATACTCTTCCTCGATAAGAGGGTTCTATACCTTTAATTAAAGCAGTGTTAAGAGGTATATTTACCCAGTTTGAGTAATAAGCCATTAATATTGTCGTGAATAAGTACAAACCAAAAAATAACCAATATCCAACAAGACTATAGGTAACAGCAAATACAGTTGCTACGATAACGGCATAGATGAGAACCATTTTTGGTAAACTTGATACTAATGATTTTCTAATACTGCTCAACTTCTTGCTACCTACGTAGATACCTGCAAATAACATCGTTACGCTAAAAACTATAGAGCTTGCTGCTAAGTGATATCCATTTTTACCAAGTTCTGTTTTAAATAAGAAGGGAACACCTACACTAAATAAAGGGACAAATGCAAAGTTGATGATTAAGATATATTTCATCATATCTGATAAGCCAGTCGTCGATTTAACATAAGCAAATCCGATTTTAATATCTGCAAAAATATTCTTCCCTTTGGGTTGTTTTGGATGAAGATATTTGGTTTTAATAAACATCTCACTAACACCACTTAAAATGAATGATATCGCATTAGCCAAAATAGCAACCTCAATACCAAGTGTTTCAAATAGAATGACACCTGCCAATACACCAATAATTCCTTGTATGCTTGCAACAATTGATTGTGCACCATTAGCTGCTTGAATTAAATGGTCACCCACAATATCCGGAATACTACTTTGTACAGCTGGACCAAAGAATGCGGAGTTAATACCAGCTAATCCTCCGACAACTGTAAAGAGCAAAACTTGTTGATAAATGGAAAGATCCATTTGTATAAGTATCCATAATGATACTAAAAATAAGACTCCATTAATAAAATCAGTTAAATAAATGATTCGAATGCGATGCCATTTATCGACAAGTGCGCCAGCTAACGGACTTATTAATAAACGGAAAACAATTGGTGAAGCACTGACAATCGCAAAATAAAACGCACCACTATTGCCATATATTGCTGGTGGAAATAGTGTCATGATATATATACCGGCTGCAAACCCATAAAGTGATGTACCAATCGATGATACAAGAGATCCTTGAAACAACAAGAAGAAACTTTTGTTTTTAAATAATGCTTTCATGATTATCCTACTTTCATTTATTTCATCAGTAAACATGACGTTAAAATATTTTATCGTCAATTTATTTTATCGCCTTTTTTTTGAGATGTCAATGATTTAGATAAAAAAACCAGAAAAAATTTCTAGTTTTCTAAAATAGTTTTTGATGATTATTTGATGTATACTTTTTTATGCGTTTTTCCTGACTCGTATATCGCATTGACTATCTTTTGAGTAACAAGAGCTTCATGACCATCAATCGTTGGTTTTTCCTTTTTCATTAAGGCGTTGTAAAAATCAGTAATCTGTTTAATATGACTAACGCCCCAATAACTTTTGACATCACCATAGTCTAAACGTTCTCTTGGGTCTGCTCCAACGATATCTCTTGATGAGTCAAGATACGTGATTTCTGTAAGACCATCTGTATATTTTGCTATCCCATTTTCACAATGAAGTTCAATGGTAATTGGACTATCCATGGTATTGTAGTTAATCACATGGAAATTACCTCTTACGCCATTTTTAAACTGGATAAGTCCCTCTGCTGTATCTTCTACATCAATTGTTAAGTGTACACGATTAGCTATCGATGCATCAATATATTCTATCTCTGAGTTAACAAACCAGCGCATAAGATCTAGTGTGTGAATGGCTTGGTCGATGACAGCTCCACCGCCTTCTTTATCCCAAGTTCCTTTCCAGTCACTTCGTGAATAATATGCATCACTTCTGTCCCAAGTAACTTGGCATTTAGCTGATTTGATCTTTCCTAATTTACCTTTTTCAAGTGTTTCTTTTAGGAAAGCTGCACCTTTGTTATATCGATTTTGGAAGATAACACCTAAACTCACATGATTTTCTTCACATGCCTCAATCATCTTAACCGCATCCTCAACATTAATCGACATTGGTTTTTCAGTTAACACGTGGATTTTATGTTTCGCTGCAGAAATAGTCATTGGTGCGTGTAAATAATGTGGTGTACAGATATGTACAACATCTAACTTTGCTTCTTTAAACATAGTTTCATAATCATAATAAGCTTTTGTTTCAAAGCGTATAGCTTCTTTATCTGCGCGATCTTTTTTAATATCGCATAC
>SBGC01000039.1 GCA_006226985.1 Bacillota bacterium
ACTGAAACATCGTTTGGTACATTATATCCATGTTTTTGTAAATATGTAATCGCGCCAACAGCCATTAAATCCGACGATGCACAGACAGCTTCTGGCAGCCCATAACTTTCAAAGATGGCTTTCATATTTTTATAACCTTCATCAAAGGTATAGGATTCATTAGAGTGATTTGCCATATAAATAGGTTCAAGATCTTTTTCATTCATGAAATCTAGGTACCCTCGTAAGCGTTCTTGACCGATGAAATTTGTATAAGACCCATTAATGAATGCAATCTTTCTATGACCTAGATCATGAAGATATTTGCATGATTTTTTTATTGATTGATAAGAATTCGAGTAAATTGTATTCTTTCCTTGAACTTTTGGGTCAAGTGTTAATACTGCTAAATCACTTTCATATAACTTTTGAAGCGCATCAAGTTTATCTCCACCAGATACAACTAAAACAGCATCGACATTTTTTGAATGACAGTGTCTTAAATAATCTAAACCTGATTCCGTATTATGCGATAAAAGAAGAATATCATAACCTTTGTTTTCAACATATCTTCGAAAAGACTCTAAAATTGAGGTAAAAAACAGGTTTTTTAAACCATATTCAACTTCATAAACAATACCAATCGTATTGGAACGTTTGCGGACAAGACTTTGCGCGGTTGCATTCGGAGTATAGCCTAATCTTTCAGCAACCTCTACCACTCTTTTTCTTGTTTTTTCGCTTATTTCGCGATATCCATTTAACGCTTTCGACACTGTTGATGTCGAAACTTGCGAAATTTTCGCAATTTCATCAATAGTAACCATGAAAACACCTCGATTTCATTACACTTCTTATATTGTAACGATATTTATACGAAATGTAAAGTTGTTTAAGCAATGACGAGTGTTACAATTGAATGCTTAAGCATATTGAGCGTTTGACCTTCATGCTTTAAAACAACTGTAACTTCTTGATCTTGGTCAGATTCGTTTTGAATGACAACAACAATCTCACCATTTTTGTTCACATAGCTTGTTTGGTAAATCTTTTGAGGTAGGTTAGATTGTGCATGAATTCTTTTTGCTTCTGGTCGGATGAATTTTGAAAAATGACCAATGTAATAATATGAACTATTATAAATGATTTCTTTTGTACGACGATCGACTAAGATTGGTGCATCACAATAGTTTTTAACATGGTTAGGACCGCCTTCCTCATTTAAGATTAAGTTCCAGTCAATCCAACCTTCTAAATGATTGTTTAAGTCACCAATGATATTTCTTGCATAGCGTTCACCGGTATGCCATGCATGCGGTCTTGGACCACCTTCAATACATCCTTCAGTAAAGACTAAATGCTTATCAGGAAATAATTCATGAACAATAGATAAATTCTCAAATTGTTCAGAGACATACCAGTGAGATGCGATACCCCACATGTATTTACTTGCTTCTTTATCGGATAACATAGTTGTTGCACGTTCCACAATAATATCGCGATTATGATCCCAACCTAAGATTTTGACATCAAATGGTGATTTCTTAATTGTTGGTCCCAAATAGTTTTTAACGAAATCGCGTTCTTCTTCAGCTGAATAAATACATGAGTCCCATGTCTGAACTGCTGCAGGTTCATTTTGAACAGTCATTGCCCAAAAAGGTATATCTCTTTTTTTCATCTCTTCAAAATATTTGACATAGTAATTAGCCCATGGTTGATAAAACTCTGGAAGTAACTTTCCACCAAAATTCATATTGTTATTCGACTTCATCCAAGCAGGTGGAGACCAAGGAGATGCAAGCAATTTTAATGCTGGTACATAAGCCATTGCTTTTTTAATCATAGGTACAACCCATTTGTCTTCATGAGATAAATCAAATGTCTTTAGTTCTTTATCGTGTTCTTCAACATAGGTATAATTACCTAATGCAAAGTCACATGAGTGAATGTGCGTACGTCCAAGGTTGTAATTTAAACCTTCTTCAGAGAAATAAGCATGAATAATTTCATTTTGTTTTTCTTCAGGAAGTAAGCTTAATGTATAAGCTGCTGACTCTGTAAATGCACCACCAAATCCGATGTGGGTTTGATATGTTTTTTCAGGATTTAATACGATCAGTGGTTTTTGTGTAGAGAAATTTTTCTCTAAAGAAATGGTTTCTACATGTTTAATTTTTTCAAGTGTTTTTTCTGCAGTACGAAATACTTTTATATTCATTTTGTTGCCTCCTAGGACTGATATCTTAATCCATAACCATATGGGAATAGATAATCACTTTCATTGTAATTTGTATCTAACATGGTGTGTGCAGATTGTGAGAGTAAACGTGGATACGTATAAGGTAATGTTCCTTTAAAATCATAATCTCCATATAATACATCGGTAATACCTAAACCTTCAGTTCCAGGTAAAAACGCCATAACAAACGCATCAAAGTTATTGATATAGTTTGTAACAAGTAATGGCTTCCCAGAAACAAGCATCACAATCACTGGTTTATCTGTTGAAGCGATTGCTTGTAAAACATCAACATTTGCTTGATATGCAGTTTGACCATTTAAGGATAGATTACCTGAATCACCAAACCATTCAGCAGCTGGTTTTTCTGCTAAAACAACAATGACTGCATCCGCTTGATCGATATCATTAATATCTGTGTAGATGTTACCTTCTGTTTCAGCTTGAAAAGCTTCTAATATAGTCGTTCCTGCAGAATTATAGGATTCAGTTCCTTGCCATGTGAGTGTCCAACCACCCGATTGAATACCTAAATTATTAGAACCAGGTCCTAGAATAAGTAGATTATCTGTTTTTGCTAAAGGTAACACATTGTTTTCGTTTTTAAGTAATACTAAAGATTCTCTCACTGCTTGTCTTGCAACAGCAAGTGATTCTGCTGAACGAAGATCAGCTTCCGGAACAACTCTATTTTCATCAAATAAGCCAATTTCATACTTGACAGTTAATATGCGTGATACCGCATCATTGATACGTGAAATATCGATATCGCCATTATTGTAACCATTGATAATCGCTTGATGTGTTTGATCGAATTTATGAGGTTCCATAAGCATATCAATACCTGCGTTAATGGTATTGATAATCTTTTGTTCAAATGTTGAGCCTGAAACATCGTTTGTTGCTTCATAATCTGAAATAACAAATCCATTAAATCCAAGTTCATTTTTTAATATGTTTGTAATCAATTCTTCTGATTCATGCATACGTAGACCATTAATACTACTATATGAAATCATGATACTTTTCACGCCTGCACTAATCGCTTCCTCATAAAGTGGAAGGTGGATATCATATAGTTCATCCATGGTGATGATACTATTTCCTCGATCAAGACCACCATTAATCCCTGTTCCATAGGTTGTATAACCATCACCAACAAAATGCTTAGCTGTTGCTGCAATGTTATACATTTGTAAGCCTTCAATAAATGGGGATATTAAGCCAAGCGCTCTTTGTGGGTCTTCACCTAATGTTTCATAAGTTCTTCCCCATCTGACATCTTTAATTAAGCCAATAGATGGTGAAAAGTTCATGTTAATGCCTGTTTGAGCGACTTCATAAGCAGTTCTCTCACCTATTTGATACATAAGTTCAGGATTGTTTGCTGCTGCTAAACCGATATTATGAGGGAAAATGGTTGAATTAAGTAAATTGTTATGGCCATGAACTGCGTCAACACCATATAATAAAGGAATTCGTTGGGGTGTGTATTTGCTTGCATTTTGGTAAAGTCTTACCATTTGTAGCCATCCTGCAACAGTGTTTGATCCAGGAACGTTTCCACCACCATTAAGAATAGATCCAAGACGATAGAGTGTTACTTCATTTGTTAATGCGCCTGATTGACCACCATTTGTCGTACGTTCAGCTTGAATCATTTGACCTGCTTTTTCTTCAATGGTCATATGATCAATATACCAAGCGACTTTTCCTTCAATGGTGTCAAAATCATCTGGACTACTAGGTAGTGGTTCTGTGGGAATCACTGTAGGTTCCGTAGGGATAATAGTCGGTTCTGTTGGTTCAGTGTCTTGACATGCACCAACAGCAAATACTGTAAACAAAAGTAAGACAAATAAAATTAATTTTTTCATAGTTTTATAAGAAGTCATTTGGTAAGATATGCCCTTCAACTAAACGTTTGAAATCCCAATCTTCATGACTTGCCCTTTCGATTTTATAACTCCAAAAGTACCATCCAAATGCGTGTTCATAAGCAAATAACTGTAAGTTTGCGAGTGTATTTCTGACGACCTTTTTGTTAAATGAATCTTTATGATTGAGTTTATCGTGGATAATACCTAAACTCCACTCTCCAATAATAGTTCGAACAAACTTTTCAATTTTTTGAATCATCTTGATGCGACTTTGGATAACATCAACATGACCATTAAAATCTAAATGTGTAATCTTCGGATCAAAACAATGATATAAATGGAGATCAAAAGCGACATTTTCTAGTTTGTTTTTTACAAAAAATGGTTTCCAAGATGCATCTTCAGGTCTAAATCCATCATGAAAGACAATCAGTTTGTCTGTATGTCTTCTAATTGCATGATATGCATTCAAATAGAATGTCTGTAAAAGATTTAAGTCAATCGAAAAATGAGGTTCATTTAATACTTCAATACCTAAAAATGATGGGTAATTACTAAATAACTGTGCGATAAGTTCTAATTTTTCTACGGTTAAATCTATATTTTTTTGATCAATATGCCATCCGATTTGATTAACAATTCCCCCATTATCAAAACCATTTTGACAACCTGGGGCTGTATGTAAGTCAAGAAGGACATGCATATCAAATTCTACTGCCCATTCCATCGTTCGTCTTATAAAAGGTAAGGATTCTACATAAGGAGACTCTCCAAGAAACCACCATGGAATCGGTAATCGGATGTGCGAAATATTGATTGACTTTAAGTACTCAAAGTCTTTCTTAGTGATAAATGTATTATAGTGTTTATAAAGTTCTTCTTGATGATGTGGATGATTGAGGGAAAAATGTGTTTCATCAACACCTTTTAGTCCATCAAATAATTGTGGTTTCATCCACTGTTCAAGTACAAACCAACCACCTAGGTTGACACCACGTATGTTTGACATAGTAACTCCTTAACCGAGGGTAACGACAATTTTTTCAAAATGTCTGTCTCTAATCTTTATAGCAAGTTCACCGGATACTTTAGATGCTTTAACTGTTGTAAGCTTACCTTTTTCATAGAGTTCGTAAGAAACAGGGTTTAATCCTTGATAGGTATGTTTCTTTAATGGATTAACAATCGTAAGATCAATATAATCAAATAGTCTTAAGGATACCTGATTGTTTTCATCAAAAAAGGATGCTTCTAGCTTGGGTTCAACATGGAAATGAAGTTCATGTTGTTCGTATGTGAATGGATGTTTTCCAAGCATCATTAAAAACATAAGCGTCATCGCTTCGGATGTTGTTCCTGTAAGTCTTGCGACAAATCCTCGACCATGATTATGCATGTTTGGATTGTTTGACGTCGCAATAAATGACACGTTTTCAAGTAAACTTCTTCCATACACTTCAGGATTCATAAATGGTGGCATCGATGTCTTTATATCTTGATAATATTCATCATATAAACCACTCTTCATCAGTCCAATCAAATATTTATAGGACATATGCATGAAGCAAGCTTCTCTTTCTAGCCATCCTTTAGTAAATGCTCTTGCACGACCAATGGTGAGTGTTTCCTCATCAAGAGGTCTTGATGTGAGATAAAGTTTTTGTTCTTTATCAAATAATTCAGTTTTCTTGATTCTGTCATAAATCGTTTTTGCAACAGCTTTATCTTCTGTAATTTTTAGATCGTTAGCTGGTGCCTCTAGGTAATGAGGTAACATACGATATGTCCAACTATGAACAGAAACACATGATGTTTTTGTAATTGGATGTTTTCTATCTGTAACATCAAATTCTTTAGCTTCAAATGTGAAATATGTTGGAAGAATTCCTTCCCCAATGTTTCTTGCCTTTTCAAGTCCTTCGTTTACTTTATCTATCATCACATCAAGTCCATAAAGTAAATCTTTAGCTGAAATATGTGATACCGATGGATCGATAAAGATACGATTCTTTTCATCAAAGTTTTCTCTTGTATCTTGAATTGCATCAAATCCATTAGGAATAGCTTTTAAGACATCGCTAAACAAATCGATGAAGACTTGTGGCAATTGATAACTATCTTTGTTCAGTGACTTTACCGTATCTTTTAAAAATACAAGTAATCTCTTAAGTGCAATCGTTTCAGAAACACCAGAGCCAAAAATAGCTGGTAATCCATTCATGGCATCATTCCAACCTGGTTTTTCACTGTCCATCATCACACCCATCATCTCTGGATCAAGACTTGCAAACTTAATCAGTGCTAAGTGAACATATTTCGCAAATAGTGATGTTTTAAATACACTATGATCTTTTGTTTTGTGGAAATTTGTTTGATTAACCTTGATATGTGCTTTATCAATTTTTTCTTGATCATGATATAAAGGTTCTAATTGTCTCACTTGGTTTTCATGATTTAGCACATATTTAATACTTCTTGGATAGACGGAAATATGACTTTGATAGAATCGATAGCTTCCTTGAAAGAGAAGTTCTTCAAGTTTATCTGGATAGATGTTTAAATATTGATCAAGTAAGTCCATATTATAAACCCAGTGATCACTCCAATAACCTGTTCCATAAACCGATTCAATATCTTGAGTCGCATAATGCATGACGTGATTTAGAAACGCTTCTTTTTCACATGCTAGCTCGATATTAATATGATCGATAGTTGTCATTAGTTTACCTGGTGTAAATGGCTTACTTAAAACCTTTTTAACATCTTCTTGATGAGTAATGACATCTTTTAATATGTGTGGAATATCGGATGCATCAACGACCAAGCGACTTCCTTGAATCGTTAATGGATTATGTCCATCGAGTTGGATAAGTTCAATAAACTGACGAATATTAAATAGACCCGCTTCAGGAACGAAATAAATATCATTTCTTCTGTTTTGATTAACATCACGATATGAGCCATTACCGTGTGAAAAATATGCAGGCTCAACAAAGAAGTTGTTATACTCTCTTTCCATATCACCATGAATACGTGAGTATACATGGTAAACAATTGGTTGGTTATTTTTACCCTTGAAGACAAGCGGGTATCCACCACGCAAGAAGTTATCTAAAAAACTTTGTTTTAAATATGCATCAAATAGTGGATAAGAAGTTTTTACCTGTAATGGATTAAGGACTTCTTTTTCGAGTTCAGCTGCATAGCGTTCAAGTGTTTCAAAATACTCAAATGTAAAGAGTTTACCTTTTTCATTGAGCTCATCTAGTGAGTTCATTTGTCCAAACAATGTATAGAACGTATAAGTGTTTTCAAGCTCAAAGGCATCTGCTGAAAAGCCTGAAAGCAGTTGATTGACGGAAGCTTGCTTTGATTTAAGTAAATCAATTAAAGGTCTATCTTCAAACTGCACAGGATTTTTAAGCGATGTCTCGTAACCAAAAATAAGTGTTGGATCATAAATAACTGATAATTTCTTTGAATCTTGATTGACGGATACATAGAAATGGCCTTGATCAACATTGCCTACTTCTGCAGTATCTTCTGTTGTTGATCGATTTTTCATATATGGCATGTTATTCTCTTGATTGAAAACGTCAAACCAAGCAACTGCTAAGTTGCTCATGTTTTTAACCATAAATGCGTTTGTACCATATGGCCACATTGTTGCAAGTCCATCAATAAGTTCAATAGTTTTTGGTTGTTGATCTAAATTTTTAATCGTTACTTTACGAACTAAACCAGGATAGTTTTGTTTACTGACGTTAAAATACTTAACAGTAACTAAGACACCATGTATTTCTTCTTCAATGCTCACTGCATTCGATTCGATTTTTAAATAACGATTTGTAGGATTTTTATGGACTTGAAAAGCTTCATAAGTCTGTCCATCGATTTTTATGAATGTTCTAAACCCGTCAATTTCTGTGCGACGGTATGCTAAGTTTGCTGGACTAAAATCCAAGATTGCATGATCTTTATTTTCAATACCAAATCCGGCAATGAGTTGACCTCGATTGACGTAGTAAACCCACATCGGTATGCCATATAATCCGGCAACACCTGGCAGGAATGACGCAAATGGTTTTTTCTGATCATAGTTTTTGATGATAAATTGGTTATTTTCGTAACGATAATCTTTCATGTTCAACCTCTTTGTAAATTTGTAATAAATTCTGATTGGTAAACTCTAACATATTCAACTTCCATACGTTGCGGGAAAATATCAGGGTTAACACCTTGTGCTCCACCCCAATCACCACCTACAGCGATATTAAGAAGGAGATGGAATGAAATATCAAATGGCCATTGATTTTGGTTTGGACAAGTGACTGTAGGAAGTGAAAATCTAAAATATCTCACATCATCAATGAGGAAGTGAATACGATCTGGTAACCATTCAATCGAATATTTATGGAATTCAGTGCTTGCAGTAGGGATAATCTTACTTCCACTACGTTGAGTTCCTATTTTGTGGTTATAGTCTTTTGTATGAATGCTTCCGTGAATTTTGTTTTGATCATAACCTACGTGTTCCATGATATCAATCTCGCCACTATTTGGCCACTGACCATAAAATGGTGATGTTGGTAACATCCAAATAGCTGGCCATGTGCCAAGCCCTGTAGGAAGTTTTGCAGAGACTTCTATTTTTCCGTATTTCCATGATTGTTTACCACGTGTCACGATACGTGCGGACGTGTATTCTCTACCTAAGTAATCTTCTTTTCTTGCTTCAATAATTAAATTGCCTGCTTCAACCCATGCATTACCACTACTTCTGTAATACTGGAGTTCGTTGTT
>SBGC01000152.1 GCA_006226985.1 Bacillota bacterium
AGTGCATTGATACGTGTGGAGCAAGGTAGTAGTCTTCAATTTACAGAAATACTGATGATTCCAGTATCAATTATCTTAGGTGCATTATTAGGTGTGTTGATAGGTTTATGTTTGGTTTGGTACTTTAAAAAATATCATATAAGAGATACCGTTAAAGTTTTAATGATTTTTTCGATTGGTTTTTTATGTATTGTTTTAGAACAAGTGCTATCACAATTCATCGGTATTTCAGGCTTAGTTTCCATTATGGCTATAGGTGTTACACTACTTACAAAGTATCCCGTATTAGCAAAACGACTTGTTGGAAAGTTTGAAAAAATATGGGTGATTGCAGAAATTATGTTATTTGTTTTAGTAGGTGCTGTTTTAGATATTCATGTTGTTAAAGATGCTGGATTATTAGCTGTTTTACTCATCTCAATATCATTAGTTTTTAGAATGCTTGGAGTAATCTTTTCATTGATTAAAACAAGGCTGTCAAAAAAGGAAAAACTGTTTGTCTCAGTCTCATATATACCTAAAGCAACTGTACAGGCAGCCATCGGTTCGATACCACTTTCTATCGGACTTTTAAGTGGTCAACTTATCTTAAGTATTGCAGTTATCTCAATTATATTCACTGCACCTTTAGGTGCATTATGCATTGATTTCTTTAAAAATAGGCTTTTATCAAACTAAATATGTACCAAGATTTGCTAAATTAGAGTACAATATATATTGTAGTACTCTTTTTTTGTTTACAAATTTTAAATTAGTGCTAAAATGATTAAGGTGCAAGTATTGCACGATTATGACGAAAAGGAGAACATATGAAGAGAAACAAGTTTGTCGTCATTGGATCTGGACGTTTAGGCTCTAACATCGCAACTCAAATGTCAGAGGCTGGAGAAGACGTCATTATCATCGATGCCACAGATGATTCATTCCGCAAATTGCATGAATCTTTTTCTGGTTACACCGTCGTTGGTGATGCTACGGACCTTTCTATATTAGAAAATTCATATATTAAACATGCAAAAACAGTTGTTATTACAACAGATTCAGATAATGTCAATATTTACTTAAGTCATATTTGTTATTACATCTATAATGTTCCAAACATCTTTGTCCGCTTAGCAGATACTGATAAGGGAAAATTATTAGAAGGAACGTCAATCAAAGCTATTTATCCGTTCACTTTATCTTTACAAGAATTTATGACATTATACGATGAGGAGGATGAATCATGAGAATCGTCATCACAGGTGGTAAACATGAAGCTGACTTCATCGTCAACATGTTAAAAGCGGAACATATGCATCATTTGATTGTCATCAATCAAGATCGTGATTTTGCTGAATATATTAGTACAAAAAATGATATTCCTGTATTTCCAGGAGATCCAACAAAATCGTATGTTTTATCAGATGCAGAAGCAGATCATGCAGATGTATTACTCGCTTTATCAGATAATGATACTGATAATTACATTACATGCATTACAGCTAAACGATTATTTCATATTAAAAAAACAGTTGCTAAAGTTAGAAACCCTAAAAATGTGGAACTCTTTAAAAAATTAGGTGTAGACTCTGTTATTTCATCAACATATTTATTAGCACAAACTATTTTAAATGAATCATCTATCGAAAATATCATCAAGACGTTATCTATTGAAGATGAAAAAATTGTGATGCTCGAAATGGAAGTTGATGAAGATTTTGCGATTGTGAATAATCGTATTATGGATATTAGCTTTCCACAGAATATCAACATTGGATGTATCTTTAGAGATCCACATGTGATTATTCCAAAAGGGAACACAGTTATTAAAGCAAAAGACAAACTGATTATTATTTCAACACCTTCTGAACAAGAAGAAATCGTTGAATTCATTCAAAAGAAGAAATAATGGATAAACAAAAGAAAATTGTTTCAGGATACCCACTCATCTTTAACTATTTAGGTATATTTGCGGTTTTGATAGGAATTATTAACCTATTGCCGCTTTTTCTGCTTATTTTTAATCCAGGTGAAATTGTTCATGCAACTGATTTTCTAATTCCTGGACTTTCAAGTATTGTTGTCGGTTTATTTATTGGATTTTTATTTAGAGGTAGAGAAAAAGGAAGACTTGAAAGACATCAAGATGCTGTTTTAGTTGTAAGTATTTGGATTTTAGCTATCTTAATTTCAGCCATCCCCTTTGTTTTATCTGGTCATTACTCATTTACACAAAGTGTTTTTGAAGTAACAAGTGGTTATTCAACAACAGGGCTAACTGTCGTTGACGTTGAATCCTCATCATCAATGATTTTAGTATTTAGAAGTTTATTACAATTTTTTGGTGGTGTTGGGCTTGTTTTAGTCCTTACATCAGCCATTTCAGATAAATTTGGAATGAGATTATATAGTGCTGAGGGTCATAGTGATAAACTTGTACCTAATCTTATTCGATCAGGTAGAACTATTTTAACGATTTATGTGGGCTATATTCTCGTCGGTATGATGGTATATATTTTATTTGGTATGTCACCGTTTGATGCATTTAATCATGCAGTATGTGCGGTTGCAACCGGTGGTTTTTCTACACGAGCTGCAAGTATTGGTTATTATAACCATATTGGTATTGAAATAACAACGATTGTGTTGATGATTTTAGGTGGAACAAACTTCTTTGTTCACCTACTCCTACTTAAGGGTAAGTTTAAACATGTGTTCAAGCATGTTGAAATTAAGTTGTTTGGGATTTTAACACTCATCTTCATTCCATTCTTAGTCTTAAACCTTATTAACTTCTATACAGACTCATTTGGTATGGCATTAAGAGTATCAGCCTTTCAGTTTATTTCTGCTATATCAGGTACTGGATATCAAACTGTATCAACATTTCATACGTTACCTAGTTTCTTTAATCTAGTCTTAATCTTAATGATGGTACTTGGAGCAGGTATGGGTTCTACGGCAGGTGGTATGAAACAATATCGTGTCGCTTTAGCTTTTAAGAGTATGTATTGGAATATTAAAGAACAACTCTCTCATAAAAAAACTATTCGAACACATTTTATTAATAAATTGGGTAATAAAACAGTCGTTGATAAGGAAGAAGTCATTCATAACCATTCATTTCTTATGGTTTACTTGATTGTATTAGTGGTTGGAACATTTGTGTTTGCTGCTCATGGCAATGGTATCTTTGAATCATTATTTGAGTTTGCTTCAGCTCTTGGTACAGTTGGGTTATCATCAGGTATCACAGGCGCACATGCAGCAAATAGTATTTTATGGACAGCAACAGTAGGTATGTTTTTAGGAAGACTAGAATTTTATGTCATCTTTATTGCGATAGCTAAGATTTCAATCGATATTACAAAAAGAAAAGTCTATTAAAATATAAACTGAAGTCTAGAGATTTCAGTTTTTTTTATGTTTAATTATTAGCATGAAAAATGGTAGAATATAGACAAATCATGCAAGTTATCTGACATATATGCATGTTATCCTTAATGACTTGAGAATGTGTAAGTGTTGTACTAAACTGAAACTAGGAGGAACTCCTGATGTTAAAAATCATTTGGAACAAAGAAGATATTGATGTCATCAAGAAAAAACTATATGATGAATATCAAATGGTTTTAGCAACCGATCCAAATGATCTACCGAGTGATAAAGTAGGCTTGCTTGTTGAAGAAAAAGATATTGATCGTATCAAGATTGTCCTCGATATGATCAGTGAAGAAAAATCACAAATTGTTCTTCAAACCCAACAAGGATGGATTCAAGTTTATGTAAAACAGATGACATACCTTGAATCATTTGGTGAAGAGATTTATCTACACCAAGAAAACCAGCCCACTGAAATCATTAAACAACCACTCTATCAGTTAGAAGAGATGTTAAAGCCTTTCCATTTCGTAAGAATTGGTAAATCGTATATTGTCAATATCACAAAGATTAGATATATTCGAACCGGATTTAACGCTAAACTCGATTTAGAGCTTGTCACAGGTGATCATTTAAGCGTTTCACGTTCCTTCGTTACAGAGTTTAAGAATGCTTTAGGCATTCAAAAAAAGGAGGATTAGTATGACAACTTTAGGTTGGATATTAACAGGTATTTTATCAGCTATCGTAATATTATTTGGTTATAGATTAGTAAAAGATTTTTCATGGAACAAAAAGCTTTCAACATTTCAGCAGGATAAAGTAGGAACAATCGTTAAAGTGCCTAAACTTTACTGGTTAAAAAGAAGCTATGGATTAGTTCTATCATCATTTGCGACGCTCACAATTGTAGCAAGTGGTGTGTTTAGCATGCCAAACATTGAACCAATCACTTACTTAACTGCAAAATCAGTAGGTTCTGAAGCAGCTTTATTAGAACTCATTCAAGCAAGAAATGATGCATATTCACCAGTTGATCAAGAAGTTCCTGGTGGAGCACCTGAAGATAATGTCGATTTTGAGTCAGACGATCGTGATTTCATTGATACGAACATTCAAGTTGAAGGTGTCATGGAAGCAGATATTGTTAAAACAGATGGATTTACCATCTATTACGCAACACGCTATCAAAACAAGGTGAGAGTTATTGATGTTTTACCTAATGGTGATTTAGATGTTCGTGAAGACATTGATTTAGGTAACTTATATACAGATGCAATCTATATTACAGAAACACAGCTTATAGTCATCGGTTACATTTATCAATATTTCTATATGATGCCTGAACTTGATGGTGAATCAAGAGATTATTATATGGGTGGATATAGTTCGTTTACAGGTGCTGTTTATGTGTTTGACCGCGAAACACTTGAACTAGATTATGAACTTGAAACAGATACAAACTTTTATCAACACCGATTAATCAATGATGCATTATATTTACTATCGAATAAATACATATATACAAATGATTTAACACCATCGTTTAAAGAAACAACAGATGGAGAAACTGATGAATATGATTTAAGTTATGATCAAATTTATTACTTTGAAGGTGTTCCTGCATATAATATGACGGTTATTGCTGCACTTGATTTAACCAACTATTCACTACATACAGAAGCATTTTTAGGTAGTGTTTATCAAATATATGCGAGCCAAAATGCCATTTATACGACAGCTACAGTATATGAGTATGATGAATCAGATGATCCAAATGAACCTGTATGGTGGGGAAATTATGAAATTTATACCCATATTGTCAAATATGAAATCAATTCAGCAGAAAAAACATTCAACTATGCAGCAAATGGTAAAGTGAGAGGATACATTCAAAATCAATATTGGATGGATGAATATGATGACTACTTTAGAATCGTAACAACCGAAACCATTTGGTCACTCGAAGGACAACAAGCATTTAATCGACTATACATACTTCAAGCAAATCCCGAAACTCAGATACTTGATCAAGTGAGTTTACTTGATGAAGGTATTGGTAAAGAAGGTGAAGATGTTAAATCTGTTCGCTTTAACAAAGAAAAGGTCAACGTTGTAACATTCCTTAACACAGATCCACTTTACACCATCGATTTAACAGATCCAGAAAACCCATTTATTCTACCAGATCCTATTGAAGAACCTGGATATAATACATATATGCATGTTTGGAATGAAGATTATTATTTACTAGGTATTGGTTATGACGAAAACTTCCAACTTAAGTTAAGTGCTTATGATACTTCTTCAAATAATCCAAATCCAGGTGCACCACTTACAACATTCAACTTTGTAGAAGAAGATGCAGAAGGCATTTATACGTATAGTTACTCAGAAGTTTTATACAATCCTAAAGCGATTATGGTTGATGTTGATAAAGGAATCTTTGCGTTCCCAGTAAATACATATCGCTACACATTTAACCCACTTAAGGGATATGATGATTTTGCATATTTAAGCTTATATTATATTTTCTACATCGATTTTGCATCTGAAAATGTTATATCAGATCCAATCATTGTTGAACAAGATGAGTTTATGTATTATTCAGGTATTGACCGTGGTGTCTACATCAGCTTTAACACCAATGACAGTGATGAAACAAATGATGTTGTGATGATTTATACGTTATCATTTGCACAAATTGTCTCCTATAATTTAACACTTGGCGAAGTAACAGCTACATATACATTTGAAGGTATGGAAAACTATAATCCTTATGGATATTATGTAGAAGATCAAACAGATGATGGAGAAAACCCTGATGAGGAGATTCCGCCAACACCTGAAGGTTAATCTTAATGCTCTAATTAAGGAATAATGGACAGTGATTGTCCATTATTTTTTTTACAGAATGTAAAAGATGTTATAATTAAAAGGGTGATGATATGAAAATAAATATGACATACAAAGTCGTCATGATGATTAACAAACCTAAAGATTTAGTCTCAAAACTTTATGTTGACCGCGATATGATGGCAACATGGGAAAAAGGTTTAGTCAGAATCGAAGACACTAAACTTAAATTATTCGAAGAAAACAGTGAAGGTTATCTTGTTTTTTCATTTAATGATCAAGAAAGTAAAATGAAAGTCACAGTCACACAAGTAACTTTACCCGATACAATTACACAAATCTATGAAGTACCAGGTGCATGGAATGAATGTATCAATACATTTGAAAATGTAGATGGTTTGACGAAATGGACCATGGATGTCACATTTAAGATGGAAGCTCCTTATGACATACCTAAGGAAGCATTTATCAAGAAGACAACACAAGGCATGGAAATTTTTAAAGCATTTGTAGAAAGTGTAAAAGAAGAAGATTATTTATAAGGAGCTATATATGAAAAAAACAGTTGTTATCGTCTTATTCTTTTTCGCACTTTTTTTACTTGCATCGTGTGATATGGAATTGACACCAAATCCAACTGAACCAACAGTTGTCCCTACAGAACCCATCGATACCGTTGATCCTACCATCGAACCGACGATACCTGTTGAGCCAACAATACCAGTTAACATCGAGTCTTTTGATCGTTTATTTAATGATGACGTCAGAAAATCCTTGACGATTGAAATATCAACAGAAGAATGGAATGCTCTAGATGATAAGATGATTGCTTATCAAAAGCGATTTGGCGATTATCGTACAGATGACTATGCACGTGCTAAACTTATCTATGAAGATCATTTAGGTGTTGTAGAAATTGATGATATTGGTTTAAGAACACGAGGCAATACCTCCAGAGTAAGAATTCAAGATGATCAAGGTAACTTGAATTTATCACATTTTAAGATATCATTTAAAGAAGACTTCAATATAGATGAACTTAAACCGAATAAAGATCGAACAGTGTTTAATCTTGAAGAAATTGATATGAAATATAATCGAAATTGGGATTCAACCTATATTTCTGAAAAGTTTTCGTACGATTTATTTCGTCGCTTTGGTGTTTATGCACCTTATGTGACACTAGCAGAAGTCTATATTAAAATAGGACAAACTAAGCACTTTTATGGTCTTTATACGATCTTAGAACCCATTGATGAACTCTTTTTACAAAAAAGATTACCGATAGAACAAACAGAAGGTGATTTATATAAAGCTTTGTGGCAACAATTTGGTCCTGCATCGCTTCAAGATAATTATCATTCGAATGCAATCGGCATTAAAGATGAAGATATTAATTACAGACCTGCATATGATTTGAAAACGAATAAAAAATCGAGTAATCATAGTGATCTCATAACGTTAATAGATAATTTAAATAACTATACGGGGATTACTTTTAGAGATTATATTGAAGATCACTTTGATGTTGATCGGTTACTTAGATTATTAGCTGTTGGTGTATTACTTGGTAATCCTGATGACTATAGGTCAATGGGTAATAATTATTACCTCTATCATAATCCCGTGCTTGACAAATGGACAATGATTCCATACGACTATGATCATGGTCTTGGCCAAGGTTGGGATGGCGCACCAGGATTTAGTAACTATACAGTAGGTGCTGATATTTATGATTGGGCTAATTTAAACGCGATTTTTCTTAATCAACCAGGTTATCCTCACCCTTTAACTGATAAGTTATTAGATGAGCGTGTTTATCAAATTATTTATGAAACATATTTAGGGATATTAGTTGATCCAGAAGAAGGTTATTTTAGTTTTGAAGTGTTTTATGAAGCATATGATAAACAAAAACAACTCTATAAAAATTATGTTGGAGATGCGATGATGAATCTTAACTTCACGAGAAGAAATACAGAGTGGTATTTCAATGAAAAAGTAGCAGATATCGTTATGCAACTAGCATATTATAAAGATCATCCAAGATACTAAAATTTTAGTTAATTTTGCATGATAACATCGATGTCTTATGATATAATGATTGAGGTGATAAAACATGTGGCAAGACGTAATTGATTTTCTAACATCTGTCCCATTATGGGAACTCTCATTAATCTTTTTTGCTAAGATTGTCGAAGTAACTATTGGAACAATGCGTATCATTTTAATCGGTAAAGGTTTCCGCAAACCCGGAACACTTTTAGCTATTTTTGAAATCTTTTTATGGGTATTTATTGCATCAAGAGTCATTATGGGCATATCTGAAACACCGATGAAAGGTATTATTTATGCCTTCGGTTTCGCAACAGGAGTTTATATTGGTTCATTACTAGAAAATCGCTTAGCTGTGGGAAAAATTCTCATTCATGTCATTGTAGATCCTCGCGATGGAACAGAGATTATGCAAGTATTAAGATCTTCAGGACACGGTGTAACATCTGTTGATGCACATGGTAAAGATGCTGATAAAATGGTTTTAATGATCTTTGCAAATCGCAAAAATAAAAACGTAATCATCAAACTCATTGAAACACTTAATCCAAAGGCACTTATCGTTTCAAATGAAGTCTCATCTGTTCATGGTGGATATGTTAGTCCTTGGCGAAGAATTGCT
>SBGC01000159.1 GCA_006226985.1 Bacillota bacterium
ATGAAACCATTATCATCAATCTTTGCTTGAAACCTTAGTCTTGCTGTGCTATGATTAAAATGTCGCAAATCAACAGAAGGATCTGATTAATATGATAATACTAGCAGCTGGAGCTAGCGCAACCAGTTTTTATGAAATAATTTTTTTACTTAGTTTAACCATGATTATTGGTTTATTCGCTGGACGTTTTTTTGAACGTCTCCGTGTTCCTAATCTAACAGCATATATCATTATTGGTTTAATTTTAGGTGCTCTTGTCTTTTTCCTAGGGTATGATAACATTATTGATGCCTTTGAAATTATTATTAACATTGGTATTGGTTTTATCGCATTTAGTATTGGACTTGAACTTAACTTTAAAAAAATAAAAAAACGTACGCGTGAAGTTATTATTATCACTGTATTTCAAGCGATGTTTTCATTTATACTTGTATTCTTAGCATTATATATCTTTCTTTTACCATTACATATCGCTTTACTTATTGGTGCACTAGCTATTGCTACTGAACCTGGTCCTATCTTACTCATTACCAAGAAGATGCAATCAAGAGGTCCCTTAACCGATACGCTTGTTCCTCTTCATGGTGTTGAAGACTCAATTACCATCATGATCTTTGGTATTGCATTATCCTATGCTTCATCCATTGAAGAAGGTACACCTTTTGGATTAATGGAAATACTAACAGGACCTGTTTTAGAAATTGTTTTCTCTATCCTTATTGGATTAGTGATTGGTTACGTACTTGTTAGAATTATTCGTTACTTAAAATATGAAGATGTTGAAAAAGACGTTGTGATTTTAATTTCAACGATTGTTGCTGTCTTAGCATCTGTTGCTGTAGCAAACCGTGGTTTTGAAATATTCCATATACATATTCATTTATCGCCAATCTTACTCCCAATGGCAACCGGTATATTTTTCTCAAATATGTCATCTGATCTTGCAAAACATGAGACAGAGCGTATTATGGATTTATTCTCAGCACCTATTTTAATTATTTTCTTCACTGTGTTAGGTGCAGAAATTGTTATCCTCCTCGCTGAATCCATTGAGACAATCGATTTAATTCTTATCTTAGTTGTATCCGCAGTTTATGTCATCATGAGATTCTTTGGAAAAATTGGTGGATCCTATCTTGGTGGAAAAGTTGCCAAATCTAATCAAACAGTTCGTAGATATCTCGGCTTTTGTTTATTACCTCAAGCACAAGCAGCTATCGGGTTAGCATTCTTTGCAAGAAGCGTGTTATCTCATACATCCTATGGAACATTGATTTTGATTGTTATCATGGCTTCTACGATTGTCAATGGTTTAATTGGACCACTCGGTGTCAGACATGCGCTCATGAGTTGTCATGGTAAAGATGGTAATTCATGTAATATCCTATATTTATCAAATAAAGATCCACAAGCTCATCAAATGCATTAAAAATAGCCCACCAAGCAAGGTGGGCTTTTTTGTATATCAAGTCACTTTATTATAAATGCTTTATAATTTTTATGTTGTTATGATAAGTAACTTCAATCTGTTTTTTCGATTTAATATCATTAATTAATATTTCAGTGATATCAAGTGGGTAAGCTTTTATAACTTTAAGTTTTTTATGCCAATTGATATTTCCTCCACCACTCATCCGATATGAATTGAGAACAATGGTGAAGACTTGATGATCATCAATGGGCTTTTCTTGATATTTGACATTCTGAACATGATTTTTTTTATCTTTATAGATACAAATATCATAGGAAATGCCATCAAAAACATCATAGTTATATAATTCTTTTTTGGGATATAGATATGTATCATTAATTGCTACATCATTATGTTGATTAACTTTGAAAAACTGCGCATTGTGATTTAATGCTTCAATTAAATCTTTACCTTGTATTTCACAAAGATAGAGTGTATTGGGAAAAACGTATGTATTTAATACATCTCTTAGTGATATTGTCTCATGAAATCCAGTTACATCATTACCTAAACCACAGCAACTAATCATCGCACCTGTCGTTTTCATTTGGACCTCATTAATATACTGAAAAACAATATGTTTATTTAATCGAGCTTGTAATGGGTCTGATATTAAAAAATTGCTTGCAGCTTTCCCGATGATTTGATTGAGCTCTTGATCAGAGAAATATAAAAAATCAGATAACTTATCAATGACGGTCGAATCATCTTCGTAATCTTCCATTGAAACCAGATGACCTTCGACGTTGTCAATATTCCATTCTTCATTTTTTATAAAGGTAACTGTGGTATGTGATACATGTGAAGCAGCATATCCCACTTGATAGATAAATCGATGTTGATCATGATGTTCGATTAAACGATGTTCGTGTCCAGTTAGTAATAAATCAACATCTTTTATCTGTGTAAAAATTTTGCACCCTAGATTTTCGTCACTATTTTTTGATTCATCTTTACCCGTTATTGGGTTACATTCATATCCACCATGATATGCAACAATTATATAATCTGGCTTTTCATTTTTTTTAATCTCTGAAACAACTCTTTTCGCACTTTCAAAGGCATTCTCAAAATATAAATTCTTAATATTTTCTTTAGGTTCCCAATTGGGAATATAGTTATTTGTGATACCAATAATTGCAACCCTTGGTCCATGATCATATGATTTAATATCATATGCATAAGAAAAATATAAATTTTTGTCTATAAAGACATTTGCACAAAGTGTTTTAGCCTGTAAGGAATGAACCATCTTATCTAAATAGCGTAAGCCATAATTAAAATCATGATTACCTGGAACAAAATAGTCGTATTTCAGCATATTAAGTGTTTCAGCAAACGGATGAAAATCTGTTTGATTTTCTTTGTAAATATAGGCTAAAGGACTTCCCTGTATCGTATCACCAGTATCAATTCGTAATTGATGATCATGTGTTTGTTTTTTAAAAAAAGATGAGACCCTTGATAGACCTTTAGGTAAATTTTTTAATCCACTATACGAATCACTTGTCAAGTGACCATGTGAATCCGATGTGTGATAAATATGCAATTCAAATGTCTGTTTCATGGTTCACCTCAAATGTGTTAACGTTTTCACTTCTATTATATTCATTTTCATACATTTTCATTTCAATAATTGAGTATAACATAAAATCGATGTGTTATAATACAATTATAAAAAATAAAAGGAGAAA
>SBGC01000010.1 GCA_006226985.1 Bacillota bacterium
TGTGTAATGTCCATATAAAGTTGTGTAAGACGGTCTACGTCTTCTGTTGATATTTCCTTGATTTCAGCAACACTCTTCATGAGTTGTTGAATTGTCATTGGCTCTTTGTTTTCTTTTAGTAATGCTTCAGCGATATCAAGCATTGCTAATGATTTGTATTTGTCCATTTTTGCCTCCTAAAACCGTATCTATTGTATATCAAAGCCATTTAATTTGCAAGTTATTTTTTTTTAAAATTGTGAGAGTAATAATACGATTCCGAGAATGACGGCGATAACGATGAAAAGCTTGAGCATTTTCTTAACAAAACTAATGACACCCAAGACGATGATAATTCCTAGAAAAACAGCTCCAAGAATTTTAAATATCTCGGGTTGAGGAGCGATAAATTGATCATACAACCCAAGGATTTTTTCGTCAAAACCAACTAAGTCTTTAATTAAGTTATTAAAACCGCCAAAAATTCTTTCTACAAAATCTTTAATTGTATTCCACATATACGATCCTCCTAGTATTTCTGTCTGTTTTCGACAGCTTTACTTAATGTGAGCTCATCTGCGTATTTTAAGTCAGCCCCAACAGGTAATCCATATGCAAGTCTCGTGACTGTTATGTGCTCTCCATATAATGATTTAAGATATTTTGCTGTCATCTCACCCTCAACAGTACCGTTGGTAGCAATGATAAGTTCATCAAAATCCTTAATCCGAGAAGATAAAGTATCTATATTTAAGTCTTTATCTGTAATACCTCTTGAGAAATCAACAACTCCACCTAACACGTGATACAAACCATGGTATGTATTCATTTTCTCCATAATGAAGACATCTTTTGCGTCTGAGACAACCATAAGTAGTTTTTTATCTCTTGCTGGATTTTGACATATATCACAAACATCTTGATCTGTGATCATATGACATATCGGGCAAAACTTGATTTCTGTTTTTAACCTCTTTAAATGGTCTGAAAAACGAATGAGATCATCATCTTCACTTTGCGTGATGAGATGAAGCGCAAGTCTTTCAGCGGTTTTTTCACCAATCCCTGGTAACTTTTGAAAATCTTCAATGATTTTCTTGAGGATGTTTGGATACATTAAAATCCAAACCCACCCATACCACCGGTGAATTGACCCATTGTTTCTTCTTGTTCTTTTTCAATTTGTTTTAATGCATCATTAACTGCTAATAAAATAGCATCTTGGAGCATTTCAACTTCTTCAAGCAATTCTGGATTAATTTGTACATCAAGTACTTGGCGTGTGCCTTGTACAATGACTGTGACACCACTTGCCTTACCAAAATATTCTTTTCTTTCAAGTGCTTCTTGTGCTTCCATCATTTGTTTTTGCATTTTCTTTAATTTGTTTAACATGTTTGGATTCATATGGTTACTCCTTTATCTGTACTTTATCACCAAAATATGATTTCGCTAAGGAAACTATTTCAGGTTCTTTTTTTTCTTCGTTTTGTTCTTCAACATATAATTTTAAATCATAGGGTGGTAATTTGGGCTTTTTCTGTCCCTTTGTATATAAATCTTTATAGATTTCACGAATAACAATCCAATCCGATTTTAAGATTGCTACAAAATCATCAACTAAATGTTGTTTACTATTAAAGATTTCAAGAGCGAGTTTCTTTGTTTCAGGTTCTAATAATCGCTTGCATAAATTAATATCATCACACACAACAAGCATCGTATCATCCGATACTGCTTCAAGCTCGCTTTGTGAGAACAGGTATGCAATCATTTTCAAATGTGCACGAGGATAGTCTTTTAAATGAGCCCAACCCGATTGTAACAATGTTTTTTTATCCTTATCACCATGATTTAAAATCATTTCGACTTGCTTGATAGTAACAAGTGGCACTTTGGTTTGCTTACTTACTTGTTTGGGTTGAGATTTAATTTGTTCCTTTAGTTCTTGAATATTTTGTTTTAAATCAGTAATGGCTGCATCGTAATCAATTTGCTTAATTGACTGATGTTCCATCATTTTAACAAGTGCAAGTTCGACATATGCCCGTTTTTGATGGGTCCATTTAATATCTTGTTGTAACTGATTTAGTACTTCTAAATAATAATAAATACGATCATATGAGAATGTTGAAACTAAATCTCTGTACTTGGGATTTGCAGACTTCATTGATTTTTCAAGTAGTAAATCTCTTAATGCCAGAATTAAGTCATTAACGATACGTGTAATTTCTTTTCCTTCAGCAAGGAGTTCTTTTAAAATCATCATCGCATTAGGAATTTCTTTGCTTGAAATTGCTGATAAGAGACTAACAAGAGATTGTCTTGATACAGATCCGAAAACTTGATGAATATCGTCTTCCTCAATGGTATCATCTGCATAAGAAATTGCCTGATCAAGTAAACTAATCGCATCTCTTAAACCACCTTCTGCACTTTCTGCAACCGCATAAACAGCTTCAGGCGTTATGTTGATGTTTTCTTTTTTAACAATTTCGTTTAATTTAACAACAATGTCACCGGTTTCAATATTTTTGAAATCAAAACGTTGACATCTTGAAAGAATAGTTGATGGTATTTTATGAATTTCTGTGGTTGCTAGAATAAAGATAACATGTTTAGGTGGTTCTTCAAGTGTTTTCAAAAGTGCATTGAATGCACCTGTGGAAAGCATATGCACTTCATCGATGATATAAACTTTATATCTACCGACACTTGGCATGTATTTGACTTTGTCACGTAAATCACGAATTTCATCAACACCATTGTTAGATGCAGCATCGATTTCAATAACGTCTCCGATGTTTCCTTGATCAATGCCTTTACACACATCACATTCATTACATGGTTCATTATTAGGTTGATGGATACAGTTTACAGCTTTAGCAAATATTTTAGCTATTGATGTTTTACCTGTACCTCTGGGACCGCTAAAAAGATATGCATGTGCAATCTTATCATGCAATAGTGCATTTTGAAGTGTTTTGATGATAACTTTTTGTCCTGAAACTTCACTAAAAGCTTTCGGACGGTATGCACGATATAAAGCAACATATGCCATAGAATAGTTAGCCCCTTTCTTTCTTTAACATTATAACATACATATTATTCAAATAATATGTTTTATTTACCTAAACAAAATTTAATAAAAAGCTCATCTAATAAATA